>CAUABY010000206.1 GCA_958427375.1 uncultured Eubacteriales bacterium | reverse complement strand
GCCGTTATAAGACTCGTCAAATTTGGAGTACTCATAGGCCACTCCGTTAGCCTCGGCGCAGGCATCAAGCAATGTGCGGCGGTAATCAATTGAGCGGTTGACGCGTGAGGTGAGTTTGGCATAGATATACGATACAAAGGCCTTGTTGGCAAGCTGACTTGCAAGCCCACCGGCGTTTGCGCCGCCCATACCATCACACAGGGCAAAAATAAGGCTGTCCTTCGCCTCACACTTTTCAATTATATAGCTGTCCTGATTGTCTTTCCTGACTGAACCTTTGTCAGTTAGTCCAAAGCTTTTCATCTTTCCTCAATTCTGCCGCCAAGCGGCATGGAACTGTCAGTTTTTCTGCATCTTTCTTCTCAGCTGGCCGCAGGAGGCGTCCACATCCCCGCCGAGCTTGCGGCGAACTGTGACATTCACGCCCTCGCTCTCAAGAATTTTGATAAAGGCCTTCATGTGCCCGGAGGTAGACGGGCGGAATTCGCGCTCCTCAACGTGGTTGAGCGGGATGAGATTGACGTGTGCGCAGATGCCTTTTGCACGCTTGGCCAAAAGCCGGGCGTGGTATTCGGTATCGTTCACCCCGTCTATCATCGCGTACTCAAAGGATATTCTGCGACCTGTCTTGTCAAAGTATCTGCGGCAGGCATCCATAAGCTGCTCAACGCCGCGCCCGCGGTTTGCAGGCATTATTTTGGAGCGGGTCTCATCGTCCGGCGCATGAAGCGAGACGGAGAGTGTTATCTGCATATCGCGTGCGGCAAGCTCGTCAAAGCGCTCGGTCAGGCCGCAGGTTGAAAGCGAGATGTGGCGCATGCCGATATTCATACCCTGCGGGTGGTTGACGAGTTCAAGAAAGCGCATGACGTTATCAAAATTATCAAGCGGCTCGCCGATACCCATAAGCACGATGTTTGAAATGGGCTTGTCGGAATCAATTTGTGAAAACAGCACCTCGTCCAAAATCTCTGACGGCTCAAGGCAGCGCACAAGTCCGCCGATTGTGGACGCGCAGAACGCACAGCCCTGCCGGCAGCCAACCTGTGACGACACGCACACGGTGTTGCCGTGCTTATAGCTCATAACAACGGTCTCAACGGCGTTGCCGTCACGCAGCTCCCAGAGGTATTTTATCGTGCCGTCAAGCTTTGAAACCTGCTTGGAGAGTACCTTCGGCCTATAAAGATAGTACTGCTCGCTCAGCTTATCCCTGAGAGCTTTGGAGAGATTCGTCATCTCGTCAAAATCTCTCACGCCGCGGCCAAGCCAGTCAAAGATCTGTTTAGCTCTGTATTTTGCTTCACCCATGGCCGCAAGCTCAGCTTCAATCTCCCGCGGAAGCATGGACACTATGTCTTTCTTCATCACATTTTCCTTTTCAGCCTTGCGGCAAAAAATCCGTCAGTTCCGTCCTCGTTCGGCCAAAAGCCGCGCATGCCGCTATCGACCGTTTCACTGCCGAGTGTAAAGCGCTCCAGCTCAAAAGCACGGTTCGTTTCAAGGAAACGCTTTACAACATCCTCGTTCTCGGCTTTCAGCACCGTACAGGTTGAATAAATAAGTACACCGCCCGGCTTTACAAAGTCGGCAAGATTTAAAAGTATGGCAAACTGAATCTCAGGCAGAGCGGATATCTCCGCTTCTGTCTTGAGCTTTATCTCCGGCTTTTTGCCGATAACGCCGAGTCCGGAACAGGGCACATCAGCGATGACCGCGTCAAAATATCCGCAGAGAGCCGTGTCAGAGCGGCGCGCGTCACGCGCCTCGGTGCTGATTATGTCAATACCAAGTCTCTCTGCGCCGGAGCGGATAAGCGCAAGCTTCTTCTCATGGATATCGCAGGAGAGAATACTGCCTTTATTCTCCATGGCGAGCGCAGCGGCAAAGGACTTCCCGCCGGGGGCAGCGCAGGCATCGAGCAGGCGCATGCCGGGGCGCGCGGCGGCTATGTCAGCCGCGATGCGCGCGGCTCTGTCCTGAACATAGAAAAGCCCATCGTCAAAACCGGGCAGGGCGGCAACAAGTCCGCCGCTCAATTCGATGCAGCCGTGCGGATAATCAAACGCGCGGTATTCTATGCCCGCCTCATCAAGTGCCTTTGTATAGGCCTCAACCGAGGTTTTCAGGGTGTTGACCTGAATGTTGAGCTTTTGCGGCATATTGTTGAGCCGCAGAAATTCCTCGGTAAAAGCATAGCCCTTTTCTTCTATGAAGCGCTGAACCATCCATATAGGATGACTGTATTTTATGGATAAATGTTCCGCGGTACCGGCGTTTGGCACCTCAGGAAGTGAATTTAGATTTTCACTCACGCGGCGGAGCACGGCGTTTACAAGCCCGGCAGCGCGGTCAAAACCCACTTTGCGGCAGAGCGCCACACTTTCACTGACTGCGGCGCGGGCGGGAATTTTATCTAAAAAAACGAGCTGATAAACGCCCATACGCAGTATATCCCGAACCTTCGGCTCAAGCTTTTTCGCTGTGCAGTAAGAATCAATATAGAAGTCGCAAAGACTACTGTTTTGCTGAACACCGAGGCACAGGCGCGACGCAAGCGCGGCTTCGCGCCTGTCAAGCCCAGCTTTGTTTATTATTCCGTCCATAACCGCACCGGACCAGGCACCGTCACGGCGGCATTTTTCAAGGGCAGTCAAAGCTGCCTGCCTTGCTGTAATTTTCATCAATCTGATACTCGTATACTGTGGCCGCGCAGGAAATCGGCGGCGTTCATGCGCTTCTTGCCGGGCGCCTGCAATTCGGTTATCATAACCGTCTCGCCGCTGCCGCAGGCTATCTCTATGCCGCTTTTGCCGGTGCTGACAACCGCGCCCGGCGCTTTTTCGGTGTGAGCGTCAGTATAGGCGGCGGCAAAAATCTTATACACTGTGCCATCGAGTTCGGCGGTGGCGGCAGGCCATGGCTGCATGCCGTATATCCACTTTATCACGCCGCGCGCGTCCTTCGTCCAGTCGATGGGAGAAAGACTCTTATCCAGCATGGCTACATAGCTCGCCTCAGCATGGTTCTGCGGCGTTCTGGGCGCGGTGCCGGAGTCAATATCACGCAGGGTCTTGACGAGAAGCTCCGCCCCCATATCCTTAAGGCGGTCAAAAAGCTCGCCAGAGGTCTCAAATTCGCCGATTTCCGTCTCGCTTGTGTAGATAATGTCGCCCGTGTCCATATCGTGGGCAAGGTACATCGTGCTGACACCCGTAACCTTGTCGCCATTAAGAACAGCCCACTGTATGGGCGCTGCCCCGCGATACTTCGGCAAAATCGAGCCGTGTACATTTATTGCGCCGTACTTGGGCACGGCGAGAATGTCATCGGGCAGAATACGCCCGTAAGCGACAACTACAAGAATATCCGGCGCGAGGGATTTGACAGACTCAAGCGCTGTGCCGTCGCGCATTTTTACCGGCTGGAATACCGGCAGGGAGTTTTCAATGGCGAGCTCTTTGACTGGGGAAAAGGACATCTCCATTCCCCTGCCCTTCGGCTTGTCCGGCTGAGTAAAAACTCCAACCACGTCAAACTTTTCGTCAATAAGTTTTTTAAGAGATGCCGCCGCAAAATCCGGCGTGCCCATAAAAACTATGCGCATTATTCAAACACTCCGCTCTCAAGCTCTTCCTCGGTCAGCATACGCTC
>CAUABY010000205.1 GCA_958427375.1 uncultured Eubacteriales bacterium | reverse complement strand
TTATAGTAGACTGCGGCATGGGCTTCCCTGATGAGGACATGTACGGCATTGACATTGTCCTGCCCGACATAAGCTATCTCAAAACACGCGCGGAGAAGATTCGCGGCATGATTTTGACCCACGGCCATGAGGACCATATCGGCGCCGTACCCTATGTCCTGCGCGAGCTGGATGTACCCATATACACAACGCCGCTTACCGCCGCACTTGTTGAGTTGAAGCTTGAGGAGCATGATCTCCTTTATAACACGCAGATTTTCACCAAGAAAGTCGGCTCGGTGTTCCGCCTTGGCTGCTTCACGGTTGAGTTTATCCACGTAAATCACAGTATTCCAGACGCGGTGGCGCTCGCTATCGGCACACCACTCGGAACTATCATACACACGGGTGACTTTAAAATTGACGTTACGCCGATTTCCGGCGGCATGCTTGATATAGCCCGCTTCGGCCAGCTCGGCAATGCGGGGGTGCTTGCTCTGCTCAGCGATTCCACCAACGCCGAAAAGCCAGGCCACTCCGACTCTGAGCGCAAGGTGGGGGAGACCTTTGACAAGCTCTTCATGGGCTGTGACAAGCGCATTATAATCACTACTTTCGCCTCAAACGTCCACAGGCTCCAGCAGATTATCAACGTGGCTGTGAAGTACGGCCGTAAGGTCGGTATTACCGGGCGCAGCATGGAAAACATTCTGCGTGTAGCGACGGTGCTCAACTATGTCAATATTCCTGATGGCGTTTTGATGGACATTGACAAGCTCAACAAGCTGCCCAAGAACAAGGCTGTTATAATCTCTACCGGCAGTCAGGGTGAGGCTATGTCCGCCCTCTACCGCATGGCTTTTTCCGAGCATAAGCAGATTACGGTTGACTCCGGCGACAGAGTTATTATCTCCGCCTCCGCTATTCCCGGCAATGAAAACACAATAAGCCACGTTATAGACGAGCTTTTCCACAAAGGCGCTGAGGTCATTTATGACCGACATACAGACCTGCACGTCTCCGGCCACGCCTCACAGGAAGAGCATAAGATGATTCTTAGCCTTGTCAAGCCCAAGTACTTCATACCCGTACACGGTGAGTACAGAATGCTTATAAAGCAGGCCGAGCTTGGCCGCATGATGGGCGTGAACCCGAAAAACATTGTCATCGCGGAAAACGGCAAGGTTATTGAGATAACCAAACGCTCCATCAAGTGTGAGGAGACTGTCCCCTCCGGCGCTGTACTGGTTGACGGGAGCGGCGTTGGAGAGGTCGGCAGTGTCGTGCTTCGTGACAGGCATCGTCTTGCCGAGGACGGTATGATAGTTGTTGTCATACCTTTCTCCTCTGATGACCACACTATGCTTGCGCCGCCTGAAATCGTAACGCGAGGCTTCATATATGTAAAAGAGGCCGAGGAGATGATGAGCGAGCTCAAGCGCGTCACTATTGAATCGGTTGACGCCTGCGAGGCTCAGCACATCAAGGACTTTACCACCATAAAGAACAAGGTAAAGAGCAACATTTCCGGCTATCTCTATAAGACCACCCGCCGCAGTCCCATGATACTGCCCGTAATAACGGAGATTTGATTCGCCGATGAACATACAGATTTTCGGTAAGGCAAAGTGCTTTGACACCAGGAAGGCTGAGCGCTATTTCAAAGAGCGCAGAATAAAGTATCAGTTTATCGACGTTATCAAATTCGGCATGAGCAGGGGAGAGCTGAGCTCCGTCAAAAACGCGGTTGGTCTTGAAGCCATGATAGATACCACGGATGAGGACTATCCGCTTGTCCAGTATCTCGCCTCAGCTGACGCTAAGCTTGAAAAGCTTTTCGAGATACCGTATCTCATAAAAACGCCCATCGTCCGCAACGGCAAGCAGGCCACCGTAGGCTACTGCCCGGATGTTTGGAAAACATGGGAATAAAATTTTTGCTCCAATGCGGATGAAACTGCATTGGAGCAAATTATGTTAAAGAAATATATCTTTTTTTCTATGAAAAGATTTAGTATAATGTATAAAATATAAAGTCTTTTGGGGAGCGGCAGATGAAAAGAATCGCTTGGGTTGATATAGCAAAGTACATATGTATAATGGCAGTCATGCTTGAGCATTTGGAGAGCATAACGGACGAACTCAGTTGCTTTCTCTCGCCGTTTTTTGTGCTGGCTTTCTTCTTCACGGCGGGTTATACGCATAAGCCCGGACAGCGCTTTGGCGAGTTTTTCCTAAAGAAACTGCGCACTCTTTTTGTCCCGTGGCTGATTTTCAGTGTGCTTGACATTACGCTTTCTCAGCTTGTGTCTTTCAGCGAACATGAGAGCTTTATGACGGAGCTTGCGTGGAACTTCTTGCAGATTCGCGGTCACGGTGACCAGATATGGTTTGTTGCGGCGCTCTTTGTCAGCTTTATCCCGTTTTACTTTTTCATTGAGTGGTATAATAAAAAACCCGATGCGGGCACACCGCGCTGTGCGGCCTTTGTCGCTCTGGCGCTTGCCCTGTTTCTGCTGGACGTGGTTTATTCCAACACGATGGACGTGGCGCTGCTCCCTTGGGGAACTACCGCACTGCCTTGGCATATTGAGTACATATTCCAAGCTATGTTCTATATGACGCTCGGCTATATGTTCAAATGCCGCTGGGAAAGCGCCTTTGACGCTGTGAACCACCGGGCACAGCGGCTGATGCTCGCGGCTATATACATTTTAATAGTATATGCTCCGTATTTTACCGTGATACCGGAACCCATTTTCAGGATATTTGCCGTTTTCATCGCGCCCATACTTGGTATTCTGCTGGTAGTATCGGTGAGTAAAGTGATAAAACCAAACAGATTTATCCTGTATGTGGGGCAGAATACGCTTATCTACTTTGCCCTGCACGGAAAGGTCTTTGGCTTTGTCGAAGTGATTCTGCGGCGTTTTGCCTCCGGCTTTTATTCCGCAGTGCTTTCAAATACACTTTATTCAAATTTATTCGCAATCATTTTTGCTATCGCCCTCTCGTTTATTCTTCTTATACCCACATACTTAATAAACCGCTGGCTTCCGTTCATGGTGGGCAGGCGGCGAAAAACCGCGGTCACCGTCAGCTAAGCGCGGTTCTTGAAAATATGGCGCGGCAGTGCTATAATATAATGAATTTTTTCGAGAAAGGCGGATGTGTACATAGATGCGAAAAAAAACCTTATGGCTTTTAACAATGGCGCTTTTGAGCCTTGTGCTTTATACAATTGTTATTTCGAGAATGAACCGCCAGACGAACGTTATTTTTGGCGGTGTGGACGGGGCTTACGTCAGCTCCGACAGCGTTAATTTTACTGACCCCAATGCTGTAACTGAAACGCCGGAGCCGACTGAGGACATTTGGCCGGATATCGACATTGATAACAGCATATACTCTGTAGTGAATGATGATAACCTGCTCTCCTCGGCCTTTGAGCCGGACGTTACCAAGATCGGCATAACAAGGTATATGTATTTTGACAAAGCCCATGTTGCCGAGCTTGACGCAATGCTCGATGCTATGATTGAGGCGGGCTTCAGCCCCTATGTCGCGGGCGCTTACAGAACCTATTCCTATCAGAGCCAGATGTTCAATACCAAGGCAAGCCAGATAGCATATGAAATGACCGGCGGCAAGACGGTGGACTACACCGACCCGATTTATCAGGAGGCCGTTGA
>CAUABY010000204.1 GCA_958427375.1 uncultured Eubacteriales bacterium | reverse complement strand
CTCGGCAATGACAAGTTCATGATTGATCGCGAAAAGGCTATAGAGATAATTAATGAGATTAAGGCTAACCTGCCGAGCGCGCTTGCAGAGGCCAAGCGCCTTGTCTCCGCGCGCGATGAGTTTATCGGCAACGCCAAGCGTGAGGCTGAGGCGATGCGCAAGAGCGCGGAAGAGAAGTCCAAGGCCATGATAGAGGAGCAGGAAGTAGTCCGTGTTGCAAGACAGAGAAGCGCTGAGATGATAAACGCGGCGGAGGCCAAGTCAAAGGAGCTGCGCCGTGTTGCCGCGGAGTATGTTGATAATATTATGAAGCAGTCTGAGGAAAGCGTAAGCGAGGCTTTGCAGAAATTGCAGACCGCGCACAACGCCTTTGCGTCTGTCGGCTCAAGTGCCGTAAATGCACAGCCGCAGATTCAGCAGCCCGCCGCCCCGGCTCCCGCGCAGGTACAGCAGGCAAGACCTCAGCCGCAGCCTGATGTGCGCCGCGCCCAGCCCGCACCTGGTACACGCCGTCCTGCCGCTCCGGTAACAAAGATTCAGAGAGAACAGGGAAATTAACTACATATAGTAACTTAAGAACCACCACAGCGGAATATATAGCTGTGGTGGTTCTTTTTCGCATTCTCAATGGTAATTTCAACAAAAAAGAACAAAAAAAGTCGAAAAATTTTACTTGCAATTTGCTGTGCCTGCCCCTATAATGAAAACGTGATGTGGGTAAGAGTGGTGGATAATGGAGCAATTCACCATGGAAAGGGGGCGGAGAGCCATGACAGGAGAATACCAGCACTCTCTTGACAATAAGGGACGGCTGTTTATCCCGGCAAAACTCAGGGATGAGCTGGGCGAAGTATTTTATGTTACGCTCTCAATGGATAAATGCCTCTGTGCCTACAGCAGTGAAAACTGGAAAGCTCTCTCCGATAAAGTCAGCGCGATGCCGTATATAAAGCAGCGCAAAATGCGGCCGCTCTTTGCTCATGCCGCCCGCTGTGAGCTGGACAGTCAGGGGCGCGCGCTGATACCGCAGAATCTCAGGGATTTTGCGGGACTTACGCAGAAGGTAACGGTTATCGGCTGCAATAACCATGCTGAGCTCTGGGACAGCGAGACATGGGCGAGCGTATTTGCTGAAGAAACCACACCGGAGAATATTGCCGCCGTGATGGAGGAGCTTGAATTTTGATGACTGAGCCTAAGCATGTTTCAGTTTTGCTGAATGAATGTATAGAAAATCTTGCCATTAAGCCTGACGGCATATATGTCGACGGTACACTGGGCCTCGGCGGGCACTCGTATGAGATAGCCTCGCGACTTACCGGCGGGCTGCTTATCGGCATTGACCGCGATTTGACAGCAATAGAGCGCGCGGGAAAGCGACTTGAGCCATTTAAAGAGCGTGTGAAGCTCGTATACGGTAATTTCAGTGACACGGTGTCAATACTCGATTCTCTGGGTATTGACGCGGTTGACGGCATGCTTTTTGACCTGGGCGTGTCCTCTCCTCAGCTTGACGAGAGCGAGCGCGGCTTTTCGTACATGCAGGACGCTCCGCTTGATATGCGCATGGACCAGACCGGCGCTGTCAGCGCGCGCGAGCTTGTGAATACATATTCCGAGGCACAGCTCAACAGAATCTTCTGGGATTACGGTGAGGAGCGCTATGCCCGCCGCATAAGTGCCGCGATAATCAAGGTGCGCGAACAAAAGCCGATTGAAACGACCTTTGAACTCGTTGATATAATCAAAAGCGCGCTTCCCGCTGCCGCACTGCGCGAAAAGCAGCACCCGGCAAAGCGCTGCTTTCAGGCGATACGCATTGCCGTGAACGACGAGCTTGGCGCAGTATCCGCGCTTATAGATACCGCCCCTGACAAACTGAAGGTTGGCGGCAGATTATGTGTGATTAGTTTCCACTCTCTTGAGGACAGAATAGTCAAATCAGGTATTGCGGCCAGAGAAAACGGCTGCACCTGCCCAAGGGAGGCCCCAATATGTACTTGCGGCTTTGTAAAGACCCTCAAAAGTGTCTACCGCAAGCCCATATTGCCGGGGCAGGATGAGATAGAAAAAAATCCCCGTGCCCGCAGTGCTAAGCTTCGCGTGGCGGAGAGGGTTTGAGCATGAAACGCGTTTCATACTCAATGTTTATTGCCGTGATATTTTGTTTCTCGGCTGTTATGCTTGTGTTTTCACTTTTAGCGTCAATAAAGCTCGCGGCGCTCAACGACACGGCCGCAAAGCTCATAAACGAGACAAAAGCGCTGGAGGAAGAGAACAGGATATTAACGGCGGAATATGAAAAGCTGATAAATATAGAGGAAATCGAAAAATACGCCGTTGAGGTTTTAGGCATGAAGCGCCCGACGGCAGACCAGATAGAGTACATAGAATATATAAAGTAATCGGAGCATACCGGATAAAGATGTGGTAAGCGGATAAACACGTGAATATACTTTAGTATATCATTTTGTGGGAGTGTGCCATGTCAGAAAAGAAGCTTG
The DNA here is from genome assembly GCA_958427375.1 of uncultured Eubacteriales bacterium. Classification (GTDB taxonomy): domain Bacteria; phylum Bacillota; class Clostridia; order Oscillospirales; family Oscillospiraceae; genus Limivicinus. The sequence continues at coordinate 1,191 of CAUABY010000204.1, read as the reverse complement.
AGGCTGACGGTCGCCGATACGGTCCGAACAGGCAAATGCTCCGCCGCACACTGTTTTTGATGGCAGTGTGCGGCATAGCTGCATTTTTGGTGCTTTTAGCGCGCCTGTACAAACTACAGATTGTAGACCATGACTACTATGAAACGCTCGCCATACGCCAGCAGCTGCGCGAAGCGCCGAGCTCTGCCGCGCGCGGGGTGATTTACGACATCAATATGAACCCGCTTGCCGTCAGCGCCTCGGTGGACAACATCTATCTCAGCCCGGCGGAGATAGACATGTACGACGAGGATAAGGAACTGATAGCGGACGGGCTTGCGGATATTCTGGGGCTTGACCGGGATGATATACTAAAGAAGGCCAATCAAACAGGCTCGTGGTATGTCACGGTTGCACGCAAGGTGGAAAGCGATAAGGCTGACGCCGTGCGCCGCTTCAAGTCGGAAAATAACTTGCGCGGTGTGCGCCTTGAGACTGATACAAAGCGCTACTACCCAAACTCTTCGCTGCTGTGCCATCTTATAGGCTTCGTCGGCACGGACAATTACGGGCTTGAGGGTATAGAGGCGCAGTATAATTCAGCTCTTTCCGGAACAGTGGGTAAAACCGTGCGCGCGACGAATGCTTACGGCACAGAGCTGTTGTTTTCACACTTTGAGGAATATGACCCTGGAGAGGACGGGTATGACCTTGTCACAACCGTCGACTCGACTATCCAATACTACATAGAAAAGCACCTCAAGCAGGCCGTGGAGGATTATGACATACAAAACGGCGCCGGGGCAATAGCTATGGACGTAAACACCGGCGCAATCCTCGCCATGGCCTCCATAGATGGATATGACCTCAACAACTTTTTAGCCGTCAACGACAAGGCACAGCTCGCCATTGACAGCGCCGCGACGAAAGAAGAGGCGGCAAAGCTGTTACAGGAGGCGCAGGCGCGCCAGTGGCGCAATAAGGCGCTTTCCGATACATATGAGCCGGGCTCGACATTTAAGATTATCACGCTCTCCATGGCGCTTGAAGAGGGCAAAGTTCATCTGACGGACAGCTTTTACTGTCCGGGCACAGTCAATGTTATAGGCCGCACAAGCCCGATACGCTGCTGGAAATCCGGCGGGCACGGCTCGCAGACGCTCACACAGGCGGTGCAGCATTCGTGCAATGTCGCCTTTGTTAATATAGGTC
>CAUABY010000203.1 GCA_958427375.1 uncultured Eubacteriales bacterium | reverse complement strand
TTACATTGCAGCATAGCTTTTTGACAGTCTCAAAGCCCGCGCAAGAGAGCGCGGGCTTTGCCGTATCCATATCAGTAGTTCTCTGCGTGAATCTCGAAATAGCTCTGGGGATGATTGCAGGCCGGGCAGACCTCAGGAGCAGCGGTGCCGACGACAATGTGACCGCAATTGCGGCACTCCCACACCTTTACCTCGCTCTTTGCAAAGACCTCAGCGGCCTCTACATTGTGCAAAAGTGCTCTGTAGCGCTCCTCATGGTGTCTCTCAATCTCTGCAATGAGGCGGAATCTCTGCGCCAGCTCAGGGAAGCCCTCTTCGTCGGCGGTCTTTGCAAAACCGGCGTACATGTCGGTCCACTCGTAGTTCTCGCCCTCAGCGGCGGAGAGCAGGTTCTGTGCGGTATCGCCAAGGCCGTTGAGCTCCTTGAACCAGAGCTTTGCATGCTCTTTCTCGTTCTCCGCAGTCTTGAGGAAAAGCGCCGCAATCTGCTCAAAGCCCTGCTTCTTTGCTACGCTTGCGAAATAGGTGTACTTGTTGCGCGCCTCAGACTCGCCCGAAAAAGCGGCGCGAAGGTTCTGCTCAGTCTTAGTGCCGGAATACCTGTTAGCCATTTTATATCCTCCTAATTTTTTTCTGTTGTTTGATAGTATTTGCATTTGCATTATGAAATATATCAGCTTTGCATGAACTTGTCAAAGAGAATTTGTAATATACGGCCGCAAAAGATTGACAAATCTTTGCTTATCTAATATAATTTCTGCGCCCAGATATTGTGTCCGTCATATACGTCGAACCGAGTACGCAAAGGAGATAAAATGAAATTAAGACTTTCCAGGATTTTCGCGCTGGTATCAGCGCTTTTAATGTTGTTCGCTCTCGCTGCCTGCGGGCAGTCAAGCGCCCCGGCGGAAACTTCCGCCGGGGCCGAAGCCGCCGATGCAGGCGCTGTAGCAGCATCTGGCACCGAGGCCGAGCCTATAAATGTAATGGTACTCAATGGCACGACCGGCTTTGGCATGGCAAATCTGATGTACGCCGCTGAGAATGGCGGAGCGGCGCAAAGCTACAATTTCAGTGTTGAGACCGACGCCGCGAACATTATGGCCGCGCTGATTAACGGATCAGCTGATATTGCCGCCCTGCCCACAAACGCCGCCGCCACGCTTTACGGCAAGACAAATGGCGCCGTGCAGGTGCTTGCCCTAAATACGCGAGGCGTACTGTATTTAGTCACGGATAGCAGCGTTGAAGTGTCCTCCATTGCCGACCTTAAAGGTCTGACCGTTTACGCGCCCGCGCAAAACCCCAGCTTCATTTTCCAGTATCTCTGCGAGCAAAACGGGCTTACGGTCGGCGAGGATATCATAATTGACAATACCTACGCCCAGCCCACCGATTTAAACGCCGCTGTCTCCGTCGGCGAGGTTCACATAGCCGTACTGCCTGAACCTATGGTGACTATCGCGCGCAGTGCCAACGAGAGTATCAGCGCCGCGCTTGACTTGACCGCGGAGTGGGACAAGGTTGCGCCCGCCGGAAGTCTTGTGCAGGGCTGCGTCGCGGTACGAAGGGATTTTGCCAAAACGCACATGGAAGAAGTGAAGCTTTTCCTCGATGAATACGCCGCTTCTGTAGACAGTCTCAGCGCGGATATCCAAGGCACGGCGGAAAAAATTGAGACAGCCGGCATATTCTCAAAAGCCGCAATCGCGGCAAAGTCCATACCCAACTGCAATATCTGCTTTATCACCGGCAGCTAGATGCAGTCCGCGCTTTCGGACTTTCTTGAGATTTTGTACTCCCTTGCCCCCTCGTCGGTCGGCGGCTCCGTCCCCGGAGATGACTTTTACTGCATCCTCAAATGAAAATACTTGAATATAAATCTATAAAAGCGCTTTTTTCCGCGCTTTTCTGGCTCATAGTGTGGGCAGTTCTCGCCGCTGTTATCAATAAGCCTCTGCTTCTCCCCTCGCCGATGGCTGTTTTAAAGGCGCTTGCCGCCCTCATATGCACGGCTGATTACTGGCGTTTTACAATCCTCTCGCTTTTGCGCATTATTGCCGGTATCGTCTCCGGCATTTTGGCGGGGCTTGCGCTTGCTGTCTTGACAAGCCGCTTTGCACTGGCGGAGACGCTCTTCTCCCCTGTTATCACAATTATAAAATCCACACCGGTCGCCTCGTTTGTGGTTCTGGTACTTGTCTGGATAGAGCGCGACTATGTGCCCATCCTTATTTCCGCGCTGATGGTAATGCCGGTCATATGGGCAAACGTCTCCGCCGGAATAAAAAACACTGACGCACAGTTATTGGAAATGGCGCATGCATACGCCCTGCCGCGCACCGTCAAACTTTGGAAAATATACATTCCCACGGTCATGCCGTATTTTCGTTCCGCCTGCTCCAGCGTGCTGGGCTTCGGCTGGAAGGCCGGTATCGCCGCCGAGGTACTGACGGTGCCGCGCCGCTCAATAGGCCGCATGATTTACGAGTCAAAACTCTATTTGCAGACAACCAGCCTGTTTGCCTGGACAATAAACGTTATAATTCTAAGCCTCTGCCTTGAAAAGCTTGTTCTCAGGTTCATAGGCAATCCCGACAGCAAGAGGTGACTGCCATGCTTGAACTAAAAAACATCTGCCTAAGCTTTAACAGTAAGACAGTGCTGAAAAATCTCTGTCTCAGCTTAAATGACGGGGAGCGCATTGCGCTCATGGGGCCGTCCGGCTGTGGAAAAACAAGCCTCCTGCGTATTATAGCCGGGGTACAGCCGCAGGACAGCGGCGAGATGTTCAACTCATTCGACCGCATTTCTTTTGTCTTTCAGGAGCCCCGTCTCTTACCGTGGCTGAGCGCCGTGGAGAATGTTGAGCTTGTCCTCTCCGGGCAAATCTCGGCGCGCGCCAGCGCAAAAATGTGGCTTGCGCGCTTTGGGCTCGCGGATGAACTTGACAAACACCCCAATGAGCTTTCCGGCGGGATGCGGCAGCGGGTGGCTCTTGCCCGCGCAATGGCTTACGGCGCGCCGCTTATGCTCCTTGATGAGCCGTTCAAAGCGCTTGATGAAGCCGCGAAGTCCGCCGCTATTGAAACAATTTCATCGGCAAGGGACAGCGCAGTCATTCTTGTCACGCATGACGCCGCCGAGGCCGAAGCGCTCGGCTGTCGGATAGTAAGATTCACCTCACTTCAATAAACAAAACATCCCCCCTGACCCGCGCATTTTTCTGTGCCGGGCCAGGGGGATAAATTTATCCATATTATTCTTTTTTGTCGTCCTGCGCGCTGTCGCGAATAAACATGGCATCGCCGAATGAGAAGAAGCGGTAGCGCTCCTCAACGGCGGTTTTATAGGCGTTAAGTATATTCTCTCTGCCCGCCAGCGCGGATACGAGCATGATGAGTGTGCTCTCAGGCAGATGGAAGTTTGTAATGAGCGCGTCTATGCACTTAAATTTGTAGCCCGGATAGATGAAAATATTCGTCCAGCCGGAGCAGGCTTCAAGCGTGCCGTCCTCTTTGGCAAAGCTCTCAAGCGTCCTGCAGGAGGTTGTGCCGACGGCGATGATTCTGCCGCCCGCGCGCTTGGTCTCGTTGACGGCCTGCGCCGTCTCCTCCGGGATAACGCAAAACTCCGAGTGCATCTCGTGGTCCTCAATCTCGTCCTCTTTCACAGGGCGGAACGTGCCAAGTCCGACAT
>CAUABY010000202.1 GCA_958427375.1 uncultured Eubacteriales bacterium | reverse complement strand
CACATAACTGCGCCCGGCGGCGAGTGCCGAGGGCGCGATGGCAAGGCCGAGTGCCGCGATGGCAAGGCATGAAAGAATATATCTAATGTGCTTCATGGCAGTCTCCAATGAAAGGTTATACAATAAAAGATTTCCTGATTCATTTTACCATTATTCGACGCAATTTCAAGTTTTATATGCGGCTCAGCCAAAAATTAGCAAAAAAAAGAACGCCCATATTTGGGCGTTCGGGAAAATTTTTCAAAAAATTATGTCTTACATTGCTTCTTTTTAATCGTTATGTTATTATTATAAAATGTCGAGAGGGGAATGGCAAGCCTCCTATATAATTATAACATATAATTAGGAGGTAGTATATGACAACGATAGAAGTTTTGCAACTCATTGAAGTCTTTGCCATTGTTATCTTCGGGGTTATTGAGATAGCTATTGAGATAACAAAGAAGTAACCGTCCCACACCAGCAGAACGGTTAATCTTCAAAAACGTAATTTGAAAGAGGTTTACCGGGACTGCGGCAACAGTCGCCCCTCTTGATACAAGCTATGATATGATACCAAACAAAATTGAATTTGTCAAGTCCGGCATGGAGTATTCTATGCCGGAAATTTTATATTATCTTCTCCACGCTGTATAAACTGCCGAGAACCTCAAACATTGGGCGGCAGAGCTTATCTATGGTCCAGATGCTGATGCCGGCAAGGCCATATTCCGCCACGAGCCCCAGCCGCGCGCGCACGGAGCGCACATCCTCAAACCAGACCACATGCCGCTGCCCGGCGGCATCGGTATAGTTAAAATACGGCGCGGCGGAGGCGGCGTCAAACTGAACCTCCGCGCCCACGCTCACAGCAAGGTCGACGGCCGCGGCGTTGCCGATGATGGAGGCTGCCTCACCCTGCCGCCACGGGAGCCGCCAGTTGTAGCCGTAATTTGAAAAACCCATGAGAATCTTGCCGGGCGCAATGCGCGTGATCGCGTAGTCGAGTACACGGCGCATCTTATCTACCGGTGACACGGCCTGCGGCGCGCCGTATGTATAGCCCCACTCATAGGTCATAATAACTACCCTGTCCATATACTGCCCGTGCGCCGCGTAATCGTGCGCCGAGTACAAAAGCCCGCCCTGCTCGTCGCTCTCCTTGGGGGCGATTGCCGAGCTGAGATAATAGCCCAGCGGGTGAAAAAGTTCCTCCGCGCGGCGCAGGAAGTTATTATAGCCCTCGCGGTCAAAGGGGTAGACATACTCAATATTAAAATTGATGCCGTAGTACTTTTTTGCGCGCAGAGTGGAGAGAATATTTTCAAAGACGCGGTTTTGCACGGCCTCGTCGGTGAAAACCGCGTGGGCAATGTCGCTGGAAAAGCCCTCCGCCACGCTGAGATTTGTCACAGTCATCATCGGCGCGCAGGCGGCGGCATAGGCGGCGGATATCATCCGCTCATCGTCTATCGGGCGAAGCGCGCCCTCCGCCGTCATACTGTATGAAAAAGGGCAGAGGAAAGTAAGATACGGCAGAGCCGCGTTCAGAGCCGGGGCGGAGATGTTCGGGTAAGCATAGGCGTTGACCTCAATCGCGCCGCGGCGGATATCGTCATAACCGGGGATGAAAAGCGCCATGCCGGGCACGAGCCGGGCGGGGTCTGAAAGCTGGTTGAGCGCGGCAAGCTGCGCGGTGCTCAGTGCGTACTTCGCGGCAATGCTGAAAAGCGAATCGCCCGGACGCGCGACATAAATTTCCAAACCATCACATCCTTTCATGTCAGTATATGCCGCGCCGCTTGCAGTCAAAACGCAAAGATGATATACTAAATTAAAATCGTTTAAAATCTGCTTAATATTACAGGAGGAAGCTTATGGCAGAAAACGCTATACCCAGGAGAGAAGAAGTGGCCGTTGAGAACACATGGCGGCTTGAGGATATATTCCAGGACGACGCGGCGTGGAATGAGGAGTACACCGCGCTGCAAAGCCTGCCGGGGGAGTTTGCGAAATACGCGGGGCGCTTGGGCGAGAGCGCGGAGACGCTGCTGTCATTCATGCGCCTTGACGACGAGGCGAGCGTGCGGCTGAGCATGCTCTACGGCTATGCAAACTGCAAGGGCGACCAGGACACCGCGAACGCCTTTTATCAGGACATGCGCGGCAAGGCGCTGAGCGTTTATGTGGCGGTGGGCAGTGCGTCGGCCTTCGCGACACCTGAGCTTATCGCGCTGGATGATGAGCGGCTGGAGGGCTTCTTTGCCGAGAAGCCTGAGCTTGAGACTTACCGCCGCAGTCTCTATCTCGTGCGGCGCATGAAAGAGCATGTGCTGAGCGAGGCGGAGGAGCGCCTTTTGGCCGCCGCCGGTGAGATGGCGGAGATACCGGACAATGTGTGCAGCACCTTCCGCGACGCGGATCTGCGCTTTGCGCCGGTCAAGGGCTCGGACGGCGCGGAGCATGAGCTGACGAACGAGACCTTTGTACCGCTGTTGCAAAGCGCGGACAGAGAGCTTCGCCGCGCGGCCTTTGAGGGCTACTATAAGCGCCTGGGCGAATTTAATAACACCGTCGCCGCGACGCTGGACGGGCAGTTTAAGAAACTGCGCTTTTTCGCTTCCGCCCGCCATTATGACACGACCCTTGCCGCCGCGCTCGACGGAACCGAGGTTCCGCAGGCGGTTTACATGAACCTCATCTCCGCCGTACACGCGAATCTTGACAAGATGTACCGCTATGTCGCGCTGAGAAAGCGCCTTTTGGGCGTGGATGAGCTGCACATGTACGATGTGTACACCCCGCTCGTGGCGGATGCGGCGGAGGAGATAAGCTATGACGAGGCGAAGACCACGGTACTCGACGCGCTCTCTGTGCTTGGTGAGGACTACACCGCGCTTTTGCAAAAGGGCTTTGCCGAGCGCTGGATAGATGTGTACGAGAATCAGGGCAAGCGCGGCGGCGCTTACTCCACGGACGTGGCGCGCCCGCACCCCTATGTGCTTTTGAACCACAAGAATAATCTTGACAGCATGTTCACCCTCGCGCATGAGATGGGGCACGCGCTCCACAGCTGGCACAGCAGCAAAAACCAGCCGGTCTGCACCTCAAACTATGTCATCTTCGTGGCTGAGGTTGCATCCACCTGCAATGAGGTGCTGCTCATGCGCTATCTTCTGGGCAGGACCACCGATAAGCGCGAGCGCGCCTATCTCATTAATCACTTTCTCGACCAGTTCAAGGGCACGGTGTACCGCCAGACGATGTTTGCCGAGTTTGAGCTTGAGATGGGTCGCATGAGCGAGGCCGGGGAGACTCTGACCGCGGATGCCCTTAGCGAGAAGTACCTTGCGCTCAATAAGCTCTACTTCGGCCCCGACATGGTATCAGACAATGAGATTGCGCTTGAGTGGGCGCGCATCCCGCACTTTTTCTATGACTACTATGTGTTCCAGTACGCCACCGGCTTCTCCGCCGCCGTGGCGATCGCCAACCGCATCCTCAAGGAAGGTGCTCCCGCCGTGGCGGACTATAAGAAGTTCCTCTCCGGCGGCTGCAGCACCGACCCCATCAGCCTGCTGAAGATCGCCGGCGTGGATATGAGCTCTCCGGAGCCCGTCAACAGTGCTCTGGCCCTGTTCGGTGAGCTGGTAGACGAGCTGGCAGAGCTGCTGTAAAGCAGTTTTCCTGCACAGCTATCCCGACCTATGACCATCCCCCATTCCGCCGCCCCGGCAGAATGGGGGATGCCTTTCGGAATGATCTCAT
>CAUABY010000201.1 GCA_958427375.1 uncultured Eubacteriales bacterium | reverse complement strand
GAAAAAGTCTACCTTTTTCTTCAAGAATTTGCTGTTGAAAAGATCCGCTGCTATGTGACTGCTTGCCTACGCCCCGCGTACCCAGCGTAAAAATGTGTCCTGTGAAATGGAGAGCTCCTTCGCTGCGGCGCGCGAGCTTACCTTTCCCCGTTCATAGTCCTCCTTTAACTGTCTGAAGCTATCGGGCACCTCCTTTCGCGGCCTGCCGAAGCGTACCCCGCGTATTTTTGCCGCCGCTATACCCTCCATCTGTCGCTGCCGGATATTCTCGCGCTCTGTCTGCGCGACATAGGAGAGTATCTGCAATACCAAGTCCGCGACGAAGGTGCCGGTCAAATCGTCCTCCGTGTCGCGGGTGTTCAAAAGCGGCATGTCGAGCACCACCATGTCCACCTGCTTCTCCTTGGTTATAACACGCCATTGAAGGAGTATCTCGTCATAATTGCGCCCCAGCCTGTCGATGGCCTTTATTACCAGCACATCTCCGGGTCGAAGCTTCTTCAGCAGCTTTTGGTACTGAGGGCGGTTGAAATCTTTCCCGCTGAGCTTGTCCATGTAGATGTTTTTCTCCGGCACGCGGTACTCCTGCAGCGCGATAAGCTGTCTGTCCTCGTTCTGCTCCTTTGTCGACACGCGTACATAGCCGTAAACGTTTCCTGTCATGGTTTGTTCTCCTTTACATTTATTTTTAAGCGCTCTGTTTTTCGCGGGTCAGGCGCTCTATCACTGATTTTAAAATGAGAAGCTTTGCGTTTATATCTTTTCCGCCGCGTGTCGAAAATTGTTTACATTTGTCTGTGAAAAAATAAAAAACTGCCCTGCCGGAGCTGAAACCCCGGCAGGGCAGTTAATATCGGTCAATATTCTATTTTAAATTTAAATCAGCCGAGCCAGATCTTATCGCGGGTTATATCCTTCAGACTGGCCGCGCCGCACATCGTCATGGTGGACTTGAGCTCGCCAACAATCTTGTCCATGTACACCTTGAAGCCCTCAGCGCCGCCGCCGTAAATTGCGGTCAGAACCGGGCGGCCAATCAGCACCGCGTCAGCGCCCAGCGCGATTGCACGGAACACGTCCACACCGGAGCGGATGCCGCCGTCAACGATAATCGTGGTCCTGCCCTTGACAGCCTCTGCGATAGCGGGGAGCACCTCAGCGGTGGAAGGTACGCCGCCCTGCACGCGGCCGCCGTGGTTGGAAACGACTATTGCCTTTGCGCCCGCCTCAACGGCCTTGAGCGCCCCGGCCGGGGTCATAACGCCCTTGATGATGAACGGCATCTTCGCGTAGTCTATAATCTCGCGCATTTCGTCCACGGTTTTGCTGCCGGCGTTGGGGTTCATCTTCTTCAGGAAAGGGAGACCCGCGCCGTCAACATCCATCGCGGCGGCGAAAATGCCGTTTGCGTTCACGGTGTCGAGCTTTTCAAAAACGGCCTCTTTGTTCCAGGGCTTGATGGTGGGAACGCTCATCCCGGCAAGCTCCTTGCTGTCTCTCACGGCGGAAATCATCACGTCGGGGTCAACGCCGTCACCGGTGAAAGCCATAACGCCGTAGTCCGCGGCGGCTTTCATGAGAATGGCGTTGTACTGCTGGTCTTTGTACTTCGGGCCGTAGTGCATGTCCACAGCGCCGAGGGGAGCGGCGAATATAGGCGCGGAGAAAGTGTGACCAAACATCTCAAAGGACACGTTCGGGTCTGTAAAATTAGGGCAGAGAGTGTCCATGTTCACGCAGATTTCCTGCCACTTGTCATAGTTGCGCGCGGCGGCGTTGCCGGGGAACTTGCAGCCGGGGCCGGGCATGGTGTTTGCGCAGGCGCGGCCGTTGCACACAGGGCAGGCCTTGCAGTAAGGGCCGACACAGTCCCTGGCGGCGGCGAGAACTTCACTGTAATTCATGTTTATCTCCTCGTTTCTGATATATTAAAATAAGTAGTTTGCTGTAATTTATTATCCGACAAATATCAAATATTGTCAAGCCTATAATATCTCCGGCGCGTCACACGCCTGTGCCGTCAAAATCCGGTATCATCTCATCCGTCGCGGAATCCGTCTCCTGCCAGTAACCATCCGATATGCCGCGCTTTTGCATATAATCAATGAGAAGCTCGTTTTCCTCCGCCGTCACACGCTTTTCAAGCTCAGGGAAAGCTTCAAGCCCCGGCATGGGCGTGTACTGGCTCATCAGCGAAAAGAGCACGGAGCCCGGCGGAAACTCATCCGCCACAAAGTCGATAACGTTCATCGCATTTTCCGTCTGGCCGGGCATAATAAGATGGCGTATCAAAAGGCCTGACCGCAGCATGCCCTCGTCATCAAGAGCGTATGCGCCGCGCTGCCTATACATCTCGCGTATCGCGGCCGCGGCGGCGGCGGGGTAATCTCCGGCGGCGGAATAGCGCTTTGCAAGCGCCGTGTCAGTATACTTGTAGTCCGGCATATATACCTGCACAAGCCCCTCAAGCCGCCGCAGGCTCTCCACGCTCTCGTAGCCGGAGGAGTTCCACACCACCGGTATACCGAGCTCCAGCCCGTCGAGCGCGCGCTCAATCTCGCGCACAAAATGTGTACCCGTGACGAGGTTGATGTTGTGTACGCCCTCGTCGCGGAGCCTCAGCATAATGCCGCGAAGTTCACCGGCGGTAACGCGCTTCCCGCCCTGCCCGCGGCTGATGTCCCGGTTCTGGCAAAAGACACAGCGCAGGCTGCAGCCGGTGAAAAATACCGCGCCTGAGCCGCGCTCACCGCTGATGCAGGGCTCCTCTCCAAAGTGCGGCGCGGCTCTTGCGATGCGCGGCAGAGCGGCGCTTTGGCACAGCCCCGCTGGCACGTCATCCGCGCGCTTTGCGCCGCATGCGCGCGGGCAGTCACAGCAAATGTATTCCATAGCGATTTTACCTCTAAAAAACGTTGATAAGTTAGTTTATTTATTATTTGACATATGCAAAATGACAATAAACAGGCCTAATATGTTAAAGATTATAGCTCAAATTTGTTAAATGTGCAAGAAAATGAAAAAATGAGTAAAAAGTACATGATTTTTCTCGTTTTTGTGATAAAATGACCTTGAAAAAGGCAAGATATATGATAAAATATTGACACAGCGAGGCGGAGCAAATGCTTGACATAGTCCTGGTAGAGCCGGAAATCCCGCATAATACGGGCGCGATTGCGCGTACCTGCGCCTGTACGGGCGCGCGGCTGCACCTTATAAAGCCGCTGGGCTTTGACATCTCGGATAAGGCGGTCAAGCGCTGCGGCCTTGACTACTGGCACCTCGTCGATATAAGCGTGTATGAGAATTTAGACGAGTATTTTGCCAGAAACGGCGATGCGAATATCTACCTCGCCACCACCAAAGCGCCACGCGCCTATCACGAGGCCGATTTCTCGCAGGGCGCGGTGCTCATGTTCGGCAAGGAGACGGCGGGTCTGCCTGAGTGGCTTCGCGAGAAGTACCGCGACAGGTGTATCCGCATCCCCATGATAAGTGAAGCCCGGAGCTTGAATCTTTCAAACTCCGTCGCAATATTGGCCTATGAGGCGCTCAGGCAGCAGAGTTTTCCCGGTCTGCTTGAGGCCGGCTCCATGGCCAAGTAATTTTGTGTTTATATATTCTGAATTTTAGGAGGCAAAACATGAACTACAACAAAAAGACAGTCTATGATGTTGACGTCAAGGGCAAGAAGGTTCTGCTCCGCTGTGACTTCAACGTTCCTCAGAACAAGGAAACCGGCGAGATTACCAGCGACAAGCGCATCAAAGCCGCCATTCCCACCATCAAGTACCTGCTTGATAACGGTGCTGCCGTCATCGCCTGCTCCCACCTGGGCAAGCCCAAGGGCGAGTGGAAGGAAAAGCTCACTCTCG
>CAUABY010000200.1 GCA_958427375.1 uncultured Eubacteriales bacterium | reverse complement strand
ATCACCATTAAAACTTTAGCCGGCCTTTATAACGAAGTTCGCGGCGTTCCGTTTTCAGACTTTTAATATAGCACAACGGAGCAGCAATGTAAAATACTAAAGCCCTGAGCATTTAAGCTCAGGGCCTGTGTATTTTGCCGGCTTCGGGTGCATTCTCAGCCTACGCCGCCGTCCATAAAGGCGAAATGGCTTTCAAAGTCGTCATAGGTCAGGATGTTCCCGGTCTCGCGCACTTCAATGTTTTTCGCGATCTTGATAAGCTCGTCCATGCTTATCTCGCCGCAGACGCGAAGCACCCACCCGGCCTCAGGGTTAGACAGCAGTATGATGTTCTGCTCAAGCGTGCGCTCCGGGATGTCGCGCTCAGGGACAGCATCAAAATGCTGCCTGCCGCAAAAGCGCATCACATCCACGCCGAGCTCATCCCAGTGCTCCTCGGTAATCTCCCCCGGCTCGTGGTAGAGCAGCAGCAGCGCGCCGCCGTCATTGAACTCGGACATGTAATACGTGTTGATAAGCAGCGGCTGTATCATATTCTGATACGCGGGCGCATAATCCGGCGAGCTTTGGAAAGGCAGTCTCTCCGCTGTCAGCCAGCTGCTCCAAGCCTCGCTTTTAAGCGCCGCCATCTCATCCGGCAGCCAGCCGGGGCGGAATTCTATCTCTCTGCTCTCCGCCGTCTCCGGAAAAGTGACTGCAAGCTTGGCGTCGCTCCAGTCGAGATAGCCTCTGGGATTCCCCTCCCATTTGATGCGGAAGGTCTCGCTCGAATCGGGCACCCGCCTCGCCATGGAAAACACCGCCGCATAAGCTATCGTTCCCAGCGCAATAATGAGCGCCGCCGCCAGCGCAAAGGTGATAATGCGCTTTGTTCTGAAATGCTTGGCTTTTTTGTTGTCAAAATAAATGTTTCCGGCCATGACTACATCCTCCTCGTGAATGCCGTTCATAGCGCGCAGAAGCTCCAGCGAATCTAACATAGGCCCTCCTCCTGTAAGTACGCACGCAGTCTGCCCCGGCTGCGAAACAGGCTGCTTTTGACTTTGGCTCTGCTGACACTCAGCCTTTCCGCAATCTCGTCAACGGGTGCAAGATACCAGTAGCGCAAAACAAACATCATCCGCTGCTCCTCCGGCAGAGCTGAGACAAAGCTGCCAATCGCACCGGCCAGCTCTTTCTCTTCCAAAGCCCGCTCCGGGTTCACGCCGCCTGATATGCAGTCCTCCAGCTCGTCGAGCGCAAGAGCCGCTTCTCCTCCTCCGCGCTTGATTCTGTTCTTTGCCTTGACGCGGTCAATAGCAAAGTTTCTGGTGATACAGCCAAGAAATGCCGATAACAGCCTTGGGCGCTGGTCTGGCATCAAATTCCACGCGCGAAGCCAAGTGTCGTTCACGCACTCCTCCGCGTCCTCAGTCAGCCCGCATATATTATAGGCGATTGCATGGCAGTATCTTCCGTATTTCTGATTTGTTTCCGATATGGCCTGATCGGAACGCTGCCAGTATAGCTCAACTATCTGTTCGTCTTGCATGCTTAACCTCCTTCGTCAAGGTTTTCTTTGTCAAGAGCTCTTTCACCTATATATACGACGGAAAGCGGGTGAGGGTTTCATGTTTTTTCTCTGTTTTTTAAATTTCCGCGTATGCCGAGCCGCACGGTCGAAAAGAGCATAGATGGGACATGTGGATTATTCCCGCCCCGCCTCAGCTCTGCTGACGCGCGCAGTCCACAAGGGACTTTATGTACTCTTTGGACGAGATGTCGTAAGACATGCCCACCGCCTGCGCCATCGCCCGCTCGTATTCACTCTTTTCCTTTTTGTGCTTCACCATCGCGGCAAAGACGCGCATCATCAGCTTGTCACCGAGCGGCATCTTCTCATAGCGCAGACCGCCGGGCAGGTAAAAATGCGCTATGGCCGCAAGCTCCTCTTCCGTGAGATTATTTTTCCACGCCGCCTCAATCATCTCCAGCTCTGCGGCGGGCGTCGCGCCGGTCGCAAACACGATGAACCGGGCCGCGCCGCTCTTGCGGAAAAGCGCCTTTGCCTCTTTCAGGCCGTCCACAAACCCGGCGTGAAAGCGGCCGCCAAAAATGAGCGTTTTGTACCCTGACAGCACCATCGCCGAGGCAGCTTTCAAGTCCTCCGCCGTGCAGTCAAGCTCCTCCGCCAGACAGCGGGCATACTGCGCGGTAAAGCCCGTGACACTTTTATAGATAATCAGAATTTCCTTATTCATTGTTGTCTTTCTCCCTTGCGTTTTTCAAAAAAGCCTCATATGCCCGCCCCTGCTGTGCAAAAATCTCCTCTTCAGGCAGATTCGGGGAAGTGACGGCAAAAACCGTGCCTATGCCGATGGTGTAGATGAGCATGTTGAGATGCAGCTCCCGCGCAGCCTCAATCGACAGCCCCAGCTTCTGCGCCGCCAGCTTGGCCACCTCCGGGTTGGTCTCGCTCAAATAGAGCTCATGGAGCGAGCATATATTCTGCCTCTCGCGGAAGAGAAACAGCTTGAAAATATGCGGCTCTGCCTTTGCAAGGCGCACATACGCCCGCCCTGTACTGCGAAAAAGGTCGTTTTTATCCACGGCCTTCGCCGCGTAAGCGTGTACAAATTCCACCGCACGCTCGGCGAGCTCCGCGCGCAGGCCGTCCATGCTCTGGCAGTAGCTGTAGATTGGCTGCACTGAGCAGCCCAGGCTCTCCGCGAGGGTTTTCACTGTTACCTTTTCCACCCCGTCCCGCCGGGCAAGTTCAAAGGCCGCGTCCACCACCATTTTTTTCGTTATCCGCTGCTTTGGCACCGCGTTCACTCCTTTATTTTTTATAATACAGTTATATAAATAGTTTATATAACTGTATTATATATCCTGCCCCCGCGCGTGTCAATAAATTTTGGGGCGTGGTAAGGCCGTAAAACCGGCTCTGTCCGCAGACAGAGCCGGTTTTAGCATTATACTATATTATATTGTGCGTCAGCGTCTTAGTTTTGCGCGCTGTCTCCCTCATAAAGCCGCTTTGCGCGGCGGAAAAGCTCTTTGATGCGCGCCGCGTATTCGCGAAGCTCCTCGTCCGCGCCATTGTCCGGCGGGATAACGATGAAGCTCCCGTCGCCGAGCGGCATACCCGTGAGCACATCCCAAAGCGCGTCGAGATTGTGCCCATACCAGCTCTCCCAAGCGAGCTTGCCCGCAAGCTCGGCGTACAGCGCATCCCGGCTTCGGCACCGGCTGAAATCTATCAGCGCCGCGCCGGTCAAAGCGCCAAGAAGCGCTGAGCACCCGGCGTAAATCTCATCCCACGCCCGCTCAAAGTCGCGCGTATACCACGGGTCGGCAATCTCCTCGCCGACAGTGCCGGTGTAGTCAAGCAGGTTGTGAATCCTGCCTTCCGGGTCGCCATCATAACAGCGGCGCAGACAGCGCATGTTTTGCGCGTCCATGCCGATGATGAGGTCATAGTGCCGGTAGTCGCCGCGGTTTATCTGGCGCGCGGTTTTGCCCGCGCAGTCTATGCCGTGCGCCGCGAGCAGCCGGCGCGAGGGCGCGTACACGCCGTTTCCCAGCTCCTCATCGCTCGTCGCGGCGGAGGCTATCTCAAAATTTTCCGCCAGCCCTGCCCTGCCGACCAGGTCTTTCATAATAAACTCGGCCGTCGGACTGCGGCAGATATTGCCATAGCAGATAAAAAGTATTTTTGTCATGCCCTCACCTTGTCAAGTGTTAATGTGCGCGCTCTAAAAGTCAAAGTACAGAAACTCCGAAACGCCGCTGAGAGAGATGATGGACCAAAACAGCATCACAATCGTCAGCACGGAGCGCCAGACGGTAGGTTTGAATTTCCACTCGCCGCTGTTTTTGAATTCGAGCACCGCGACAAGCGAGCCGAGGAGGAAAATCCAGATACCATAATTTGAAAGATACCACATAGTCTCTTCCGGTATTTGCAGGTAGA
>CAUABY010000199.1 GCA_958427375.1 uncultured Eubacteriales bacterium | reverse complement strand
GTTTTACATGGCTTAAAACAGAACTTTTCAACTAATTATATCGGTTCTATATATATCATATAAGAGAGCGAACAGGCAAAAACCGTCCGCACTTTCTTATATGCCGCATTATTTTAGTTTTTTACTACGTTCACAAATATATTTTGCGCTCCGTCACAACAACGTCCATGCGCACGTCAAATTCGTCCGTTGGTATACTGTCCACGCGCTGATCATCATACGCCGCGGCAATTTTCACGGCGCGTTGGCACTGCGGCAGATAGCGGTCATAATACCCCGCGCCCCAGCCGAGGCGGTTTTTATCCGCGTCAAAGGCAACACAGGGCACGAGCGCAACATCAATATCCTCCGGCGCGATCAGCTCTGAGCGCGCCGGGTCGGGCGCTAAGATGCCGCAGTTATCGCGCGCCCAGCTGTCCCCGTCATTTGGGCTGTAGGCCCGCATCTGCCCCGGCGCATGGCAGACCGGCCAGCACAGTTTTATACCCCGCCCGGCAAGCTGTTTATGCAGGGCGGCAAGGTCAACCTCCGTAGGCAGCGCCGCATACGACATGACAACGCGGGCATTTTTCACAGCGGGGAGCCCGGCTATGCTTTGGCAGATTGCGTCGTTATACTTCGCGCGCAGTTCAGGCTCTATGGCGCGCCGCGCCGCTTTTGCCGCGCTTCGCAAACCAGATTTATTGATCCCCGTCTCCCGCATATCATCACCTCTTCTATATACAATATAGCACAGCACACGCGGCTTGAAAAGATTTTGTATTTGCCACTTTCCAATTATATTATTTTAGTATATAATATGCTAAGTTATTATGGGCTTCAACAGGAGGAAATTATGGACAGGGTTTATCATTTTTCCGCTCCCGGCAGAACAGAGATTTGCGGTAACCACACCGACCATCAGCACGGCTGTGTACTCGCGGCGGCAGTCGATATGGAGACCTGTGCCGAGGTTCGCCTCAACGGCACCGATATTATCAACATTCGCTCCGAAGGTTACTCCCCGGTCGCCATTGACACCAAGGATTTGAGCATTCACCCTGACGAGGTTAACACCACCGCGGCGCTTATTCGCGGCGTTGCGGCGGCTTTTGCCGCGCGCGGCTGTGTGCTGCACGGCTTTGACGCCGATGTTCGCTCAACCGTGCTGCCAGGCTCAGGTCTTTCCAGCTCCGCGGCCTTTGAGGTGCTGATTGGCCGCATACTAAATGGGCTCTTTTTTGACAACCGCCTGTCCGCAATTGAGATTGCGCAGATTGGACAGTACGCTGAGAACGTATATTTCGGCAAGCCGTCCGGGCTGATGGATCAGATGGCGTCCAGCGTCGGCGGGCTTGTATACATAGACTTTATGAACCCCGCTAACCCCGTTGTGAAAAAGGTGGATTTCGACTTTGCGCACTGCGGGTACACGCTGTGCATTATTGATTCAGGGGCTGACCACGCGGATTTGACGGATGAGTACACCGCGATTCCGGTTGAGCTTGGCAATGTCTGCCGCGTGCTCGGCAAGGAGTATCTGCGCGACGTGGATGAGGATGAATTTTACGCGCGTCTGCCTGAGATTCGCGCCGCCGCGGGTGACCGCGCCGTACTGCGCGCAATACACATTTTCGACGAGGACAGGCGCGTTCAGGCGCAGATTAAGGCGCTTGAGGACGGCGATTTTGACGCTTTTCTGCGCGGCATAGAGGCGTCCGGCATATCGTCGTGGCTCTATCTGCAAAATGTCACTCCCGCTGGATATACCGCGCATCAGGACATGGCTCTCACTCTCGCGCTGTGCAAGAAGCTGCTCGGCGGCCACGGGGCGGTGCGCGTCCACGGCGGCGGCTTTGCCGGAACCGCGCTGGCTTTCGTGCCGGACGAGCGTTTCGTCAGCTTCAAGGCCGAGGTTGAGGCCGTACTCGGCACCGGCTGCTGCCACAAGCTTGAAATCAGATAATTCAGATAATATTTTATCCGTTGGCTCAAAATCAGCACCGCGCTATTGATTATAGCTGTGCAATTTGATATAATTATATTTTGGGTTTGATATCCAAGGCAGAATTTCAAAAAAATCGCAAGATTGCGAAAAGGAGTAAATATGAAAAAGATTGTTAGCTTTATTTTACTGCTTACAATGATGCTGACCCTCGCCGCCTGCGGCGGTAACAGCGCCGCCCCCGCCGAGACCGCGGCACCGGCTGAGGCCACTGAGGCACCCGCCGAAACCGAAGCACCCGTTGAAGTGGAAGTTGATCCGTTTGAAGAAGCGCTGGCGCTCCTCTTCCCCGCCGTCGGCGCAGAGCCCGACTATGACGGCGCAATCGCCGCTTTCACCGCGCTTGCCAATGACGGCAATGCTGACGCCATGTACTACCTCGGCTACATACACGACTACTGCCTGAACGACAGAGACGCCGACACCGCGCGCGAGTGGTACGAGAAAGCAGCTGCCGCTGACGCGAACCACGCCAAGGCCAACGCCTGCCTCGGCATTATGGAGCGCGGCGGCAAGAAGGTCTCCATCGGCAGTGATAAGACTGAGGCATATTTTACAGCCGCCGCCGAGAACGGGCTTTTTGAGCTTGGCGATGACAGCAGTGCAGATGCCTATCTGCTTGCGGCTATCTGCTATGAAAACGGCTATGGCATTGAGCAGGACTACACCGCCGCGCTGGAATGCTACCAGAAGGCTGCTGACGCGGGCTGTGCCTTTGCGATGAGAAGCATCGCTGTGATGTATGAAAACGGCCGCGGCGTTGACAAGGATAAAAGCGCCGCTGTAGAGTGGTACACCAAAGCCGCCGAGCATGGCGACGCTGAGGCGATGTTTACCCTCGGCTCTTACTGCGAGAGCGGTAGCAGCGCTGACAGGGACTACACCAAGGCTATGGACTGGTATCTCAAGGCCGCTGACGAAGGTCACGCCGAGGCGATGAACGCTATCGCCGTGATGTACGACAAAGCGCGTGGTGTTGAGCGTGACAAGGACGCCGCCAACGAGTGGTTTCAGAAAGCCGCTGACGCCGGCAGCGAAACCGCAAAAGTAAACCTTGAAATCATCAAGCAGCAGGGTATAAACCACGAGTAAGATGAAGCGGGACGATTGTTCGTCCCGCTTCTTTTATATCTATTTATATCACGCCGACTGTTAAATTGCGTTTACTCCCGCTCTAATATCCGCAGAAAGGCGCTGAATGCCTTGAGCCCGTCGATTAAAACCTGCTTGTCACTTGCATATCCGATACGCACACTGTGGGGCTGCTCGAAGCAGTCGCCGGGAGTAACAAAGGCGCCTGTCTCCTTATACATGCGCTCACAGAATTCGTATGACGGCACATCATAATCATAATAGACAAGCGCGGTTGTGCCAGCGAGCGGCTTTGTGTAGGTCAGTTTTTGTTCGGATTTTACCCACTTGTCCAGAATATCCAGATTCTCGCGGACAATGGTCTGATTGCGCTTTAAGAGCTTGTCGCTGTGCTTCAAGGCAACCGCCGCCACAGCCTCATCGAACATGCCGCAGCTTATTAAATCATAGTCGCGGTGGGACATGCAGGCCTTTATCACGCCCATATCGTGCGTGGCAATCCAGCCCAGCCGCAGGCCAGCCAGAGAGAACACTTTGGACATACTGCTGACCGAGATGCCTTTTTCATACAAATCAACAACGGATTCGCTCCAGCCGTCGTTCTGTGTCAGATGGCGGTAGACCTCGTCGCACATCACATAGGCCCCCACAGAGCGCGCTATCTCCACTATCTCCTTCAGCAGCTCTGTTGACATCAGCGCACCGGTTGGATTGTTGGGGTTATTGATGCAAATCATCTTTGTCCCCGGTGTCACGAGCTCGCGCAGTTCGTCGAGGTTTGGCAGGTAGTCATTCTCCTGCTTGAGATGCAGCAGCTTCACATCCGCGCCGAACGACTCCGGGATGGAGTAGAGCTGCTGGTAGGTGGGCATGATGCTGACCACGTGGT
>CAUABY010000198.1 GCA_958427375.1 uncultured Eubacteriales bacterium | reverse complement strand
ATGGGCAGCATATTCATAATCGCGAGGTTTACCGCAATGAACGCGCCGAGGTACAAAATGTCCATAACGGCGTCCATCGTGCTGGCCGCGGCCTCACCCGTCTCGGCCATCAAATCCACTATGCCGACAGGCCCCGCCATATCGTTTACGCTGACCTCACCGGAGAAGAGCTGCTCCACGCCCATCCAGACCATGCGGCCAAACTCCATGGTGGTGTTCCATGAGTAGCGCAGTTTATTAAAGACCGTGGCCTCGTCATAGCCGAAGTAGAAGCCGTACATCTTCCGCTCCTGCCCCTCGTACTCAAGGGGGACAAGCTTGAAATCCTCAAGCGTTACGCGCCTGCCGTCTCGCCGGACGACGATATCATACGTGCCGTCGCCGCGAGAGAGAAAGTCGCTAATATCACTGTACTGGTAGATGCGGTGGCCGTCTATCTTCAGGATTCTGTCTCCGGGCTGGAAACCCTCGGCGCTCTCATACGGGCAGCCGTCCATGAAGTCCGCTATGACCGGGGCGCGAAAGCCCGTGGCCGAGGCATAGATGATAATAACAATCAAAAGCCCCAGCAGGAAGTTCATAAACGAGCCCGCCGCAAGGATGATAAGCCGCTTCCATGCCGGCTGGCTTGTGAAAGCGCGCGGGTCGTCAATCTCTTCATCCTCACCCGCCATGGCGCAGAAGCCGCCGATTGGCAGAGCGCGCAGGGAATAGAGCGTGTCGCCCTTCTGCTTTTTCAGCAGCACAGGCCCCATGCCGATTGCAAACTCCTCCACGCGCACGCCGCAGAGCTTTGCCGCGGTGAAATGGCCAAACTCATGGATGGCGATGAGCACACCGAAAATCAAAATTGCCAGAAGAATATAAACTATTGTCATAAACTGTTCTCCAAAAGGATATTGCCGAAATATATTGCTGAAATTGGGCTTTACGCAAGCCGTGCCGCCGTTTTACGCGCCGTAGCGCTCCTTGACAAAGCGGCGCGCGGCGGCGTCAGCCTCGATTATCGTGTCCAAATCGGGGTTTTGGATAACTCCCACCACCTCAACCGCCTCGGCCGCCGCGTCATAAATGCGGTTATAGCCAAGCTTATGGTTGAGGAAGAGGCGCACCGCCTCCTCATTCGCAGCGCTCATCACGCAGGCGGCGGTGCCGCCTATGCGCGCCGCGTCCATCGCGAGGCGGAGGCAGGGGGTATTCTCCAAATTCGGCGCGAAGAAGCTCAAATCCGCGAGCTGCCAGAAGTCCAGATGGTCAGATATCGCGTCAACGCGCTGCGGATAGCTGAGCGCGAGCTGGATGGGCAGTCGCATATCCTGCGCGCCAAGCTGGGCAATCACCGTGCCGTCAACAAGCTCTACCATAGAGTGTATGACGCTCTGCGGGTGGATTACCACCTGAATATCATCCGGAGTTACGCCGAAAAGATGCATAGCCTCAATAAATTCAAGACCCTTGTTCATCATTGTGGAGCTATCGACCGAGATTTTTGCGCCCATGTTCCAGTTGGGGTGCTTGACGGCCTGTTCGGGCGTGATGTTCTCCAGCTCACTGCGCTCTCTGCCCCTGAACGGGCCGCCGCTGCCTGTGAGCAGAAGTCGCTTGAGTTCACCCTCTCCCCTGCCCAGAAGGCACTGGAAGATTGCCGAGTGCTCAGAATCAACGGGGACTATCTCCGCGCCGCAGTCCTTCGCCCGGCGCATCACGATATCGCCCGCGCAGACAAGCGTCTCCTTATTGGCAAGGGCAATGCGCTTTTTCTCCGCGATTGCGGCAAGCGTCGGCCGCAGGCCGATTGCCCCGGAGACCGCGGTGACAACGCAGTCGGACGAGGCGAGAGTTGCGGCCTCAATCAGGCTTTCTATACCTGAGCCGACGCGGATATTTGTATCCGCAACGGCTGTTTTGAACTCCTTTGCCGCTTCCTCATCGAAAACGGAGACAAATTCGGGCTTCAGGCGGCGTGCCTGCTCCTCAAGCAGTTTTATGCTTCTGCCAGCGGCAAGCGCCGCCACGGGCAAACCCATATGCTCAGCCACATCGACTGTCTGTCGGCCTATCGAGCCGGTGCTGCCCAAAATTGAAATGGCATTTACCATGTTGTTCTCTCTCTTTCCTTTTTATGCAGAGTGCGTCATTTTATACTGATTTTCAGCGCGCGAAGCCGCGCCTTTTGCTCCAGTGTGACGCGATAGCTCTCAAGAGCCTTTTGTATGGCCTTATTATGCGTCCATGTGTCAAGGCAGTGCTTCTCAATATACGGCAATACGCGCTCATACTGCTTTGCAAGCGCCGTGGCAAAGTACCACGCGGCCATCATGCGAAGATAGTATTCCTCACTTTTCACCGCGCACACCATGTCAGCGTACTCGGTGTTGAAATCATCGTCAAGATACCAGCGCATAAGCTGGCCTATCGCAAAGCGCGCAGTATAAACATGCTCCGACGCTATCCAGCGGCGGATTTCCGCAAGAAGCCTCTCCTTATTTCTGCCAAGCACCTTGGGGCTGAGCTGGTCGCAGGTCGCCCAGTTGTCAACAAAGGGCAGAAACTCGTCCAGCGCCTGAACGCAGTGCTCATAATCCTTCACGCCCTCAATCAGAAAGGCGTGAAGCTGGTTTTCCTCAAAGTATTTATGCGGCAGGGCGTGGAGAAAGCTTTCCGCTTCCTCCGTGCCGCGAAGCTCTTTGGCAAGAGCGCGCAGTGCCGGCGTGCGCACGCCAATCACAAGCGCGGGGTCAACACTCGGTATGAGCTTGGAATTGAAGTCCTTATAGGCCTCATCACGCAGGGTGAAAAGGCGCGCCTGAATATCCGTCACGGGTTTTTCACCCCGCCGAAGCGCCTGTCGCGGCTTTGGAAGGCGGCTATGGCCTTGTCAAGCTCTTTTGAAGTGAAGTCCGGCCAGAGCACGTCCGTGAAATAGAACTCCGAGTAGGCGCACTGCCAGAGCAAAAAGTTTGAAACGCGAAGCTCTCCACCGGGGCGGATAAGAAGCTCCGGGTCGGGGACGCCCGCTGAGTAGAGGTAGCGGGAGAAGCCCTCCTCCGTCAGCTCGCCTGTGACTCTGCCCGCGGCAAAGTCCTCGGCATAGCGGCGCGCGGCATGTATAATCTCGTCGCGCCCGCCGTAATTGATGCAGATATTAGCCTGAAAGCCTTCATAGCGCTCGGATATCTCGTTCGTGCGCGCGATTTCTGCCTGAAGCCCCGGTGAGAGCGCCGTGGTGTCGCCAAACACGCACATGCGTATTTTATCCTTTTCCATGGTGGAAATAGCCTCTCTCAGATACTTGTCGAGAAGCTTCATTATGGTTTTTACTTCCTCCGGCGGGCGCTTCCAGTTTTCGGTTGAAAATGCATAAACTGTCAGATAATCCACGCCTATATTCTTGCAGTAGGTAGCAATTTTTCTGAATGTCTCAGCGCCGGCGGCATGTCCCGCAGTCCGCGGCAGGCCGCGCTTTTTCGCCCAGCGGCCATTGCCGTCGAGTATTATCGCAATATGGCGGGGGAGGCCGGATTTCTCCTGCTCCCCCGCCTTGATGATATCAGACATATAAATCTCCGTTCTGCCACATATTCAACCGACAGGCAGAAGAGAAAACCTCCATGTGTGGCAGAATGGAGATTTTCGGCATGTGCCGCGGTTGCCGCTTTTGCGGTGAGCGGCACACCATTTTAATCAAAGATAAGTGTGATTTTTCACACTTATCTCCTATCCGGGTCGTACTGCGGAAAATCAGATTTCCGTCAGCTCTTTTTCCTTGTTATCGGCGATTTTGTCGATGTTCTTAATGTAGTCGTCGGTCAGCTTCTGGATATCTTTCTCAGCAATCTTGTAGTCATCCTCGGTGATTTCAGAGGACTTCTGCTGCTTTTTGAACTTCTCAATCGCGTCGCGGCGGATATTGCGGATGGCGACCTTGGCATCCTCGCTGTATTTCTTGGTCTGCTTGACGAGCTCTCTGCGGCGCTCCT
>CAUABY010000197.1 GCA_958427375.1 uncultured Eubacteriales bacterium | reverse complement strand
AGAAACAGGGCTCTCAGCAGCGAAAGCGCAGCCTGACGCTCAGCCGGCAGCAGGCCGAACAGCTTATAGCCGGTGATTTTTCCTGTCTGGAGCAGAGCGGGGAATTCGGGCGGTATATGTACAGCCTGATGCGGACGGAGGACTATCGGCCTGTCTGCATGGTCGAGTATGACCGCGTCGCGTTCATCTGCCCGACGAATGACATCCGCCTCACGCTTGACAGCGGCCTGCGTTCAAACGAGGGCTGCTTTGAGCTATATAACCCCGCCATGCAGTTTGCCCCGGTGTACCCGCTTGGTGGAGTGACTCTTGAAGTCAAGTACAATCATTTTCTGCTGAGCTATATCAAAGACGCGCTTGTGTCCGTGAATAAGCTCAGAGTTTCGAGCAGCAAATACTGCCGCTGCCGCCAATTTGGATTAATAGGAGAATAAGTTATGAGCGACGAACTGATTTATTATCTTTCCAACAATGCCGGAAGTCTCTCCCTGCAGGAGATTCTGCTTAGCTTCCTGTGTGCCATTGCGCTTGGCGCGGTGGTTTTCGTATCCTATCGGTTTTCACACGTGGGCGCCGCGTACAGCGCGAAGTTCAACGTGTCGCTGTGGATGATGACCCTTGTCACCACGCTTATCATGTGCGTTATCGGCAATAACATTGCCCTGTCACTTGGTATGGTGGGCGCGCTGTCCATCGTCCGTTTCCGCACGGCCATCAAGGACCCGCGTGATACTACATATATTTTCTGGGCAATCGCAATCGGCGTTTGCTGCGGCATCTGTGACTATCTCATCGCCGGCATCGGCAGCGCGGTTATCTTCTGCCTGCTTCTCATCATCGGCAATGTGAAAAATAACGAGCGGTATCTTCTCATCGTCCGCACGCTCGGCAGCCCTGATACTCAGGTTGAAGAGCTTATGGCCGCCCATTATGACGGCAAGGCCAAGCTCAAGGTTAAAAACAGCTCCGCCGACGCGGCCGAATATATCTATGAGCTCAGCGCCTCCCTGCTCGCAAAGACCGGCGGCAGCGCCGAGATTACGCAGAAGCTCTATAATCTTGAGCCTGTTCAGAATGTGAATCTGGTCTGCCAGAATGATGAGATAACAGCCTGATATCGAGCCTTTCATTGGAGTATTCCACTATGAAACATAAACTGTGGATATGCGCCCTTGTCTGCGTGCTGATTGCGCTTTTCTGCGCGGCCGCGGGGGCGGCGCAGTATCATGCCCTGCCCCGCACGGAGCGCTATATCGACCATATTGTCAACGCCGACGCGGATTCTACAATCGGCGTCACCACCATCCCGGATGACCGCATGGTGGGAGCCGATTTTGTAAGCCACCTGCCTCTGGTGGTCATTGATACCGGCGGGCAGGAGATCGCAAGTTATAAAAAATATAATTCAGAGACGAATGCTTTTGAAGTTCCGGTGGGGATTGACCCATATTTCCCCATGCATATCAGCGTGTATGACAGCGCGGAGCACCGCAACAGCCCTGCGGACGTGGCGGCCCTCACCAGCGCCGGGCGCATCAAGGTGCGCGGCAACTCTTCTGCCGACCCCAGTTTACCGAAGTTCCAGTATACTCTGAAGCTTGAGACCGAGGATGGAGATAAGCAGCCGCTCAACATGATGGGAATAGGTACAGACGACACGTGGATCTTGAGTGCTGTATTAGAGGATAAGTCCCGCATCCGCAACTATCTGGCATTTAATATCGCCGGGCAGATTGAATCCTCCACACCTGATTTGCGCTACTGTGAGGTCTTATTTGCGAGAGACGGCGAATATTATTATGGCGGCCTCTACATGATGTGCGAATCCATTAAAGTCTCGCCTGAGCGGGTGAATATTCAAAAGGACGCGTCGGGCTATCATGTGGGCAACGGCTATCTTATCCTGCGTGATCGCTATTCTGCTAATGATGTTATTCTGGATACTTGGGGGACTCGGAAAGGATATAACACCTTAAACACAGAAGAAACGTTCTTTAATCTTAAATACCCAAAAAATGAGGCAGCAACCCCTGAAGTCGTTGCGTCCATAGAGAGTGAGATTTCTGAGATAGAAATGCTCCTATATAATCAGAATGGCAATTCATATAATGAAATAAAAAAATTGCTTGACGTTGACTCATTTGCTGACTATATGGTTCTCAATGAGTTTTTCTGCAACTATGACGCGGGGCTTCATTCCACCTTTATGTATAAATCCCCAACCGGCAAACTAACTGCGGGGCCATATTGGGACTATGACGGTTCATTAAACAACGAATTACGCCTGATGGATTTGGATGCGTTTGTTTTTCCGGATTACCCGTGGTTTGAAGGGTTGATTCGGATGGAAGAATTTGAGAAACGGGTGGAGAAGCGCTACCGCGAATTGCGAAATACAATTCTCAGCGATGAATACTTAGCCGATTTCATAGACGGAACGGTTTCCTATCTTGGCAATGCTCTGCTGCGAGAAGACAGTGCCTACGGAGATTATTCCTATATTACCGCTGCCGCCATAGAAGAGAAAACCGGCCTGTCCGTTGACCGAAGACGCGAAAGCGCCGCGGCGGAAGCCCAGCGCATAAAAGATGTGCTGCACCTCCGGGGCGAATTTATGGACGAAAACATCACCGCTCTCCGCGATTTCAGCGCGACCCGCGCAGTTTCATCCACCAACGCTGTCATTGCCACACTCATAATCCTTGCCTTTTTGGTAAGTACAATTCTTGTGCGCCGCTACAGATATATAAAATAATTTAATTTTTTGGAATGGAGGAATGTTTATGAAGAAAGATAGGCACGTAGAACACATTAAGCTTACCAAGAAATCCCACCGCATTTGGATGTGGCTTGCCACAGTCTCGATGCTGATTTACATTCTGTGGAGATGCATTTACACCATTCCGAGCGTTCGGGAGTACGGAATGCTTGCCTTTGTGTGCGGCATTCTGCTTGTCGTGGCGGAGGCTGTTTCTGCGTTTGAAGCCTTTCTGCACTATTCCGACATGCACCATATGGTCGTGCCGGAAATGCCGGAAATACCGCCTGAGCTCTACCCGGATGTGGACGTGTTCATCGCGACACATAACGAGGAGGTCTCCCTTCTCTATAAAACCGCCAATGGCTGCAAGCATATGCACTATCCCGACAAACGCAAGGTGCATGTCTACCTCTGTGATGATGGCAACCGCCCGGAGGTGGCGGCGCTGGCGCAGGAGCTTGGCATTGGCTACTTCGGCCTTGCCGACAATAAGTATGCCAAGGCGGGCAACCTGAATAACGCCCTGTCCAAAACCCACTCTCCCTATGTGGCCACCTTTGACGCGGACATGATACCCACCTCCGATTTTTTGATGGAGACTATCCCCTATATGTTCCTGCCGCAGTTTATAAAGGATGAGGATGGACACTGGCGCCCCCGCACCGAGGAGGAGCTTGATGAGAATTTCAAGGTTGGCTTTATCCAGACCCCGCAGAGCTTCTATAACCCCGACCTGTTCCAGTATTTCTTCTATAGTGAAGGGCGCATCCCCAACGAGCAGGACTTCTTCTTCCGTGAGATTAATGTAGGCCGCAACAGGGGCAACGCGCCGATTTACGCCGGATCCAACACCCTGATTTCCCGTGAAGCGCTTGAGACCGTGGGCGGAATTGCCACCGGTACCATAACTGAGGACTTTGAAACCGGCATCAAGATTCAGACCTCCGGCTATACCTGCTATGCCATAGACAAGGTGCTGGCGCATGGCCTCGCGCCCAATGACTTTGACAGCCTCATCAAACAGCGTGAGCGCTGGGGGCGCGGCTGTGTCTATTCCATGCGCCATACGCATGTTCTCTTCAACCCCAAGATGACCTTCCGCGGCAAGATGGCCTATCTCTCCGCGCTGCTGTACTGGTTCACCTTCCTGCGCCGCTTTATCTACATAATCTCGCCTATCCTCTTCGTGGTGTTCCATATCCCCGTTGTAATCTGCGATTT
>CAUABY010000196.1 GCA_958427375.1 uncultured Eubacteriales bacterium | reverse complement strand
CAGTTTATAATTGACAATGTCCTGCCTGAGTCCTCCTATGATGTCGTCGATTATGATGATATATGTTATTGCCCTGTATGTGGCAAGCGGAAGTATCTTACAAACTCACTTTCACAGCTGCGTGTCAGCAAGACCGCTCTGGGAATCCAAGATTTTTATGCCACCGAGCCGATATTTTCAGTGGGTGGCAAAGCTGCTCTACCTGACCGATTCAGCATTATTTCACGCAAAGCATATGAAGTTTTTAAAGCAAGCGGATTTACAAGAACGCTGGAAATATCCCCCTTGCTAACGTATTGAGCGCCTGTTATATAAGCGCAAAGCCCACCACATGATTTGATAATTTGATATATCGCGATAGCTAAGCAAAAAACCGCATAACAAAAAAGACACGAGTTAGGTATGTAAATGCCCGGCTCGTGTTTTATTTTAAAATATTTGCTAAGCATGTCCCCAAATCGCCCTTATCCGACATATGTATATTAGGAAAGGCAAACTCAGTTTTGAAGAAATTAAGCCGACATGTCACATGTTACACACGATATACAAGGGGGGGAGTCCTGTGGGCTGGATATAATGAACATTTCAAAAATACGGTAAGAGGCAGAAATGTGTCGCCCTTTGGGTTAGTGGAGAAAGGACTTGACATGAGCCGCTCTGCAAAGAAACTTATTTCTTTTGTATTCTTGTTAATACTCGTGGTCATAGTTTCACAGGACGTAATGCCCGAATATCACGAAAGACATGCGCTTGTGTGCCGCAGACATTATTCTGATATTACAAATAAAAGTAAATGCGGCGCACAAACACTTTTCTTTGATTTTTCAAATAACACAAGCCCGTGTCATTATACTTTTTTGGCATCAGAGAATGATGCTAAGGCCGAATACACGGTTTATACCTGCGCCAATGATGGAGAAGAGGTTGAAATAAAATCTGGGTGGTACTATAAGATAGATTCTGCAAAGGAGGATGGGAGCAAGCTTCATATACACATATATAATGGGGATAAAAAATATGCACAAAGCGATGATGGAGCGCCGTTTGATTTGGAAAACACGCTGAATAGTCTGCCTCCTAAGTGGGTAATGAAAAAGGTCAAGGAAGCTTCCGGCTGGGATTACAAGCAGTTGGACTCGGACTTCTTCGATATAGATAATATCACAATTAAATGCTCTTTTGAGGGGACAAGCTATACCTTTCCCGACGGGAAAGAAGTATACATTTCAGAAGAAAATTCCAAAAACCCGGCTATAACTTATCAGTATCTCCGAGCGATTTATAAAACTCCGCCAAGCAATGATGAATCAGAAGACGACTTTCCAATAGCTGTTGTATATTTTTTGTAAATAACCGAGACTAAAGGAGAAATCGAAGTTGAAGAACTCGATTTCTCCTTTTCGCACGGTGATAAGCTCTTGTCATATTATTGGAACACATTCCGATTTTGCGAGTTTTTTGCAAAATCAGAATAAAACTGTTGACGATTGAGAATAATGAAGATATACTTAGTACAGGCCGTCAAAACTCATTAACGACAGGAGATGTGACTATGCTGCTTGAGTTTTTAACTGCAAATTACAAGTCTTTTGCTGAGCCAATAACGTTTTCTCTTGAACCTGCTCCAAAGCAGAAAGGCTTGGATTACAGTATAATAAAAACAAAGGCCGGGAAGAAAACATATAAAGCGCTCTGCTCGGCAGTAATTTACGGCGCTAATGCAGCCGGAAAAACAAATATAATCGGTGCAATGGACACCTTCAAGGCCATTGTTCTTCGCGGTAATATACGAAATAACAATGGCAATCCGAACAATCCTAATGTTGCATCGGATGCGCTGGAGCTTATACCTAACAACGCACTTCAAGATGCAAGCCCTGTAGAGTTTTCAATCAAATTTATAACGCAGCAATTATTGATTAAATATACCTTGATTGCTGACCTTGGTAAATTCTCAGATGCAGACCGCAAGAGGAAGATACTTGAGGAGACTCTTTATGTGAATGAGGAGCTTGTATTTTCACGGCAAGAGTCTTTGGAGTTTGGTACTTTCCGGGCAATAAAGGATTACCTAATCAACGATTTCAGCACTAACCGCGAAAGTGCTATTGCGATTGCTAAGAACAGCTTGAACGACGAAGAGTTGTTTTTGACAGGCGGCTTCAAGACGATGTTCAGCTCTAAACTAACCGGCATTATTACTGACTGGCTTAGCAACAGTTTCATGGTTATTTATCGAGCTGATTCTATGCAGACGGTTCGCCAATACGCTGACCCCAAAAAGAAGTCAGTATATATTGAGAAAACGATAAATGACGCGGCACGGTATTTTGGAATTAATTCAAATGCTCTCGGATATGTTATCAACGATGATAGCAGCAATGCAACGTTATTCTCCCTGTTCAAAGACACGGAGCGCGCCCTTGCTATCCCGGCTGAGATATTTGAGTCGTATGGTACTATTCGCTTTATTAATCTGTTTCCGCTGGTTATAAGCGCGCTTCTCAATGGTGGGACACTGGTAGTAGATGAGTTCGATGCGTCAATCCATCCTATGGCGCTGATGAATATAATAAACATTTTCCATAATGATGAAATAAATGTACATCACGCGCAGCTCGTCTTCAACACTCACAATCCGATTTTTCTCAATTCCAATCTCTACAGGCGTGATGAAATAAACTTTGTCGAGCGAGACGAGGGCACTCATCACAGCAGCCATTACACGCTTGCAGATTTCGGTACATCCGGTCAAGGCGGCGTTCGTAAGAATGAGGATTACATGAAAAATTACTTTGTAAATCGCTATGGTGCCATAAGCAATGTTGACTTCTCTCCTATTTTTGAAGAAATAATCAACGGAAGCAGAGAGGGATAGCATATGCGAAATACACGAAAAGAAGCGCTAACATATTACTTTTCTGTAGAGGGCGAAACGGAGCAATGGTACTTGGAATGGTTGCAAAAGAAAATCAATAGTGATGCGTTATCCAAATATAGTGTAAGGTTTGACAGCAAAGTAGAAAAGGACCCAGTTTCAAGAGCAAAAAGAATTACCGTTATAGGTAAAACAGAAATAACACACATTGTTGATATAGAAAGCGAAGATCCGGAACACATTGCTCAATTTCACTCAACCATAGATTTGCTTAAAGACGCTGGTAGGCAGGGAAAGTCCATAACTTATAAGCTTGGATACAGCAACTTCACCTTCGAGTTGTGGCTTCTTCTGCATAAAAGAGATATGCAAGCCCCTTTGACGGACAGAAAGCAGTATCTTCGTTACATCAACGATACTTTTGGTGAGCATTTTGATAGCCTGTCACAGTACAAGCGAGAAGACAATTTCAAGAAAATATTAAGTGGGCTTGAAATTGATGATGTGAAAGACGCTATACGTCGTGCAGAGAGGATAATGAACAAAAAAGCCGAAGACTCTGGACGCTTTCTTAGGGAATATAAGGGGTATACATATTACCTGGATAATCCATCACTAACTGTTTGGGAATGTATTAAGCGGATACTTTCGGATTGTAAACTAATTTAATAGTCATTTGACAGCGTGTAGCAGGAAGCGACATATGTTGCTTCCTGCTTTTTATTAATCAGATGTCCCCAAACTTTGTCGAAATTACATATATATAATAGACAAGCTATTTAAGAGCAAGGGGGGTGTATAGAAGCAGTAGTAGAAACGACCCATACAGAGCGCGGCAAGGAACAGGCACAGACAAAGACGGAAAGAGGCAGAAGAAGCGAGCGTCCCCCGCAGAGGGGGAGAAAGGAAAAGGTAAAAATATGAACAGCAAGAAGAAGCTGTTGTCACTCGCACTGGTTTTAGTACTCATATTTCAGATGCTGCCTGTTGCAGCATTCGCAGATGGATTTGCCAAGGCTGACGGTTCCCCGCCCAGCGATGAGGAGCGTCCCCGTATAGAGGACGACCTGTATTACGCCGGTGCTGGCCGAACGTATGAAGCCGATGATGTC
>CAUABY010000195.1 GCA_958427375.1 uncultured Eubacteriales bacterium | reverse complement strand
CAAATGCCGCCCGCCCAAAAACCGCGACCCGCAGGACAACGAGGAGACCGCCTGTTCCGAGTGGCTTGAGCGGCAGATTGCGCTTGTGAACCCGAAGATAATCGTCTGTCTGGGGCGCATAGCGGCCAAGGCGCTTATAGATGCAAATTTCCACATAACGCGCGAGCACGGCGAGTGGTTTGACATCGGCGGGCGGCGCTGCATGGCGACTTTCCACCCCTCGGCGCTGCTGCGCGACCCGTTCAAGCGCCCGGAGGCATTTTCAGATCTGCGTCAACTGCGAAAGGAGATAAAAGCTGTCTGCGAGAGAACCTATTGACAGCCGTTTTTAATATTCTATGCTGCAATTCAAAACCGTCACCCTGAGCGATAAGGAATGGGTGGACAAAATAGTTATGAGTGAAAACAGCCCCAGTGCCGACTACAATTTTGGCAACATCTACATTTGGGACAAGCATTTCCGCCAGCTCATCTGCCGCTTTGGCGGGCGGATGATGACGAAACTGCGCTATGAGGGTCACCCAAGCTTCGTTTTCCCAATCGGCACGGGGCCGCTCGCCCCGGCGATTGAGGCACTGCGCGAGTTTGCCGCGTTCAAGGGCTATCCTTTCCGCCTGCACGGCGTGACCGAGGTACACAAGGCCCAGCTTGAAGCGGATTATCCCGGCTGCTTCGAGTTCAGCGAGGACAGAAACTGCGCCGACTACATCTATCTCGCCGAGCGCCTCGCCACCTACTCCGGCAAGGCGCTGCACGGGAAGAAAAACCACTGCAACCGCTTTGAGGCCGAGCATGACTGGGACTTTGTCCCGCTGACGCGCGATTTTATTCCCGGCTGTCTGGACATGCTGAACGTGTGGAACGAAGAAAACGCCGCGCGGCTTGATGCGAGCATAGCCTATGAGCACGACGCGATTATCCGCGCCTTTGCCGTGTATGAACGGCTGGGGCTTGAGGGCGGCGCGCTTTTGAGCGGCGGCAGGCTTATCGGCTTCACCGTGGGCGAGATGACGAGCCGCGACACGCTGGACGTACACTTTGAGAAAGCCGACGCGGGGATAAACGGCGCCTATCCCATGGTATGCCGCGAATTTGTGCGCATGATGATGAAAAAACACCCGGAGCTTCGCTATATCAACCGCGAGGACGACATGGGGCTTGAATCCCTGCGCTTTTCCAAGGAGTCTTACAAGCCGGAATACCTTCTGACAAAGTACACGGCAAAGTGGACATGCGGGGAGGTCTGCAAATGAGCGGCTTAACCCTGCGCGAATACCGGACGGATGACATTCCGGCGCTCAAGGCGCTGTGGCTTGCCTGCTTTGACGATACGCCCCGCTTTGCTGACGAATTTTTTGCCGCCCTGCCCGCCATCGGCGGCGGCGTTCTGGCCGAGGCTGACGGCGTGATTCTTGGCGCCGCCTACACCATAGATGCGCTGGAGCTTGTCTCCGGCGGCGCGGTGAGCGCGAAAGTGGGCTATATCTACGGTGTGGGCGTTTATGAGGCCGCGCGCGGTCAGGGTATAGGCGCGGCGCTTGACCGCGCCGTATATGAGCTTAGCCGTGCGCGTGGGGCAGACATCGTGACAACACTGCCCGCCGAGGACTCTCTCTATGGCTGGTATGAGGATATCTTAGGCGTAAAGACGGCGCTGTACCGCGAGAGCCGGATATTTGACTGCGCGCCGCGCGGCGAGGCTTACGCGCTGGCCATGCGCATATCCGCCGCGGAATACGGCTCGGCGCGGGAGAGCCTGCTCTCCGACGAGCCCCACATCCGCCTCTCCCCCGCCGCGCTTGAATTTGAAGAGGCACTGCTCAGGGAATACGGCGGCGGGCTGTACGCAGTCAGAGGCGGTATAGCGGCAGGCTGCATGGAGGATGGGTGCGCGGTAATCAAGGAGCTTCTGCTGCCCGCAGCCGGCACGGTCGGATTTGGCGCGCAGAGCGTAGACGAATTAACCGCGCAGGGCGCGGCGGCAGCCGTCGGCGCAGCGATGGGCGCGGGCGCGGTTATACTGCTCATCCCCGCCGAGAGCGGCGGGAAATACATTTCATCGGACACATCACTCCCGGCGGGCTGCATCTGGAATTTGAGTTTTGACTGAAAAAGGCAAAAAGGAAATCATTTATGTAAGCTTTTTTGTCGTTTAACAATCTTGTAACAATATCTATGTTTATTCCGAAACATCTTTTGGGTATATTAATAATCGCAAGTAACACTTTTTCATCTTTTTCATTTTGTCCTCAACCATATAACGAAACGGAACGGTCAACCCGTTCCGTTTTGTTTTTTTACAATGATGCAGCTCGGAAATGAAAACTTCACTCTAATTCATATCGGGCACAAGGTCGTGCCATTGGCCAAGGCAGTCCTCACGCACGACATAAAAGTGCTCCATCTCCAAGTAGGCGCGCTCCGCAAAAGAGTAGGTTTCATCCGAAACGCACCACTCCAGCAGAATGTAAAACGAGAGGCGCACGGCCATCGGAACAAGCGTATCGGCCTTGCCGGGGTTTTGAATGACGCCGGTTCTCTGGCACTCCTCCACCAGACGCACCAGCCACGTGGAATAGCGGCGGATATAATCGTTGACGGAAGCAATGAAGCTGAACTTGCGGTTTATTTCCAGCTCGAACATGGCAACCGTCAGTTCAGGGCCGAAACTATCCACCAGCTTCAAAAACTTGCTGTAGAGCACCCACAGCTTTTTAAGCTCCGTGCCCGAATTTAGGAGGTCAAGCATGGTGGCCTCAAAGTCGTCTTTATGCCCGCGCAAAATGCACAGCAGTATATCGTCCTTTCCGCTGAAAACGGAGTAAAAAGAGGAGGTGGAAACCCCGGAGCTGCGGCAGATATCTTTCACCGTGACGGCGGAATAACCCTTACTCCGCAAAAGCTCAATCGCCGCTGAGACTATTTTATCTTTGTTTTTTGAGTTGGATACCATAACTGCACCTCACTTGGAATAGTGTCCAATAACATTGGATATGTTAGCACAAAACTCCAATTGACGCAAACACTTTTTGGAGAGCATCGTAAAATCCCCACAGCTCGATTTATCTAAAATTCCGATTTTTTCAAGCATGCTTGACTTGTCAATTTTATGATAATAAAATATTGAAATGAGAATAGTTTGTGTTGTTTCAAGCTGTTTTTTGTGCTGTAAAATAAGGAAAATATTATGAGCAGGAGGAAAAAATAATGGCGACAAGAGATGAAAAAATCGCAAAGCTCGGCAAAGAAATTACCGACCGCGCGACGGTTCTTCTTGGCAAGGACAAAATCACCCCGGAATCCCCCGAATATATGGGCATTAACTCCGCCCTGAAGTTCACGGCCGTAAAATACGACGAGAAGATGGCAAATGATATTCTGGACATCTGCCTGACAATGAAAAAGCGCGTTCCACAGACCTTTGAGCAGATAGCCAAGAAAAACCCGCAGTTTGACAGGGCTTACCTTGAAAAGGCGCTTCAGGCCGTCAGTGAGAGCGGTCTTGTGGAGTTTCACTGGGAAAACCTTGACGGAAAGAACCCCAGCCACGAAAAGCGCTGGGTGCTGGATATGTTTGTCCCCGGCAGCGCAGAGATTATGATGATTAACCCTGAGCACTCGGACATGTTCCCCGAAACGGCAGACTTCTTTGAGCGCATGGCCTACCTGCCGCTGGCCGGAATCACGGAGCTGGTGCCGCCCGGCGGCGCGGGCATCGGTATGCACGTTATACCTGTTGAAAAGGCCATCCCCGCCGAGAGCAAGTCCATTCCCATTGAGCACCTCTCCCACTGGCTGAAAAAGTACGAGGGGCACATCGGCGTTTCCGTCTGCTCCTGCCGCAAGCAGCAGCGTATACGCAACGAAGGCTCTGGCGATATCGAGGCTGACTGGTGCATCGGCGTCGGCGACTTTGCCGACTACTGCCGCGAGACCAACCATGGCCGCGACATTACATACGAAGAGGCTATGGAGATTCTCCAAAAGGCGGAGGATCGCGGCTATGTCCAC
>CAUABY010000194.1 GCA_958427375.1 uncultured Eubacteriales bacterium | reverse complement strand
CCCACCGTGGCAAGCCCAAGGGCGAGTGGAAGGAAAAGCTCACTCTCGCTCCCGTAGCCAAGAGACTTTCCGAGCTCCTCGGTATGGACGTTATCTTTGCCAAGGACATCATCGGTGAGGACGCGCAGGCCAAGGCCGCCGCGCTCAAGCCCGGCCAGATTATGCTCCTTGAGAACCTGCGCTTCGACATCCGCGAGGAGAAGAACGGCGAGGACTTTGCCAAGGCTCTTGCCGGCATGGCGGAAATCTTCGTTTCTGACGCTTTCGGCACCGTTCACAGAGCGCATGCCTCCACCGCCGGCGTCGCGGCATACCTGCCTGCATACTCAGGCCTGCTCGTCGACAAGGAGCTGTCCGTCATGGGCAAGGCTCTTGACGACCCCAAGCGCCCCTTCGTCGCAGTCCTCGGCGGCGCAAAGGTCTCCGATAAGATTAATGTTATCAATAACCTCCTTGAGAAGGCTGACACCATCATCATCGGCGGTGGCATGGCCTACACTTTCAAGAAGGCTCAGGGCTATGAAATCGGCACCTCCCTCCTTGAGGCTGACCGCATTGACTATGCAAAGGACATGATAGCCAAGGCTGAGGTCAAGGGCGTCAAGTTCCTGCTCCCCGTTGACAATATGTGCGCTGCCGAGTTCTCCGCGGACGCGGAGCCCGTCCTCTGCGAGGGCAACATCCCCGCTGACCTCATGGGCATGGACATCGGCCCCAAGACCATCGAGCTCTTTGCAAACGCTGTCAAGGGCGCCGGCACAATCGTCTGGAACGGACCTATGGGCGTTTTCGAGTTTGACAAGTTCGCGGTCGGCACCAAGGCAATGGCACAGGCACTGGCGGAGTCCGGCGCAATCACCATCGTTGGCGGCGGTGACAGTGCTGCGGCTGTCGAGAAGCTCGGCTTTGCGGACAAGATTACCCACATCTCCACCGGCGGCGGCGCAAGCCTTGAGTTCCTTGAGGGCAAGGAGCTGCCGGGCGTCGCATGCCTGCTTGACAAGTAAGCAAAATATAAATTAGATAAACAAGATAAACATGGGCGGTCGGCGCGCCGCCCATACAAAAAAAGGAGCTTATTTAATATGAACAGAAAGTACCGCAAGACTATAATCGCCGGCAACTGGAAAATGAATATGACCAACTCCGCCGTCAAGGGCTTCATGGAAGAGCTCAAAGAGAACCTCCCCAAGAGCAAGGTCTGTGAGATAGTTCTCTGCACCCCGGCAGTGATGATTCAGAACATGGTCAAGGCCGGTAAGGACTGCAAGGTCGCCGCAGGTGGTCAGGACGTCAGCAAGTACGACAAGGGCGCGTACACCGGTGAGATTTCTGCGGAGATGCTCGCGGACGTCGGCGCAAAGTACTGTATCGTCGGCCACTCCGAGCGCCGCCAGTACCACGGCGAGACTGATATGCTCGTCAATGAAAAGGCCAAGGCTCTGCTTGAAAAGGGCGTCACCCCCATCATCTGCGTCGGTGAGAGCCTTGAGCAGCGCGAGATGGATTTGACCATGGAGTACGTCGCGTATCAAGTTAAGACCGCGCTTGCCGGCATTGACGCCGCTCAGC
This sequence comes from uncultured Eubacteriales bacterium, assembly GCA_958427375.1. GTDB lineage: Bacteria > Bacillota > Clostridia > Oscillospirales > Oscillospiraceae > Limivicinus. The sequence goes on along the minus strand of CAUABY010000194.1, from coordinate 2,465 downwards.
TTCGTCACTGCGTCATCGCATACGAGCCCATCTGGGCCATCGGCACCGGCAAGACCGCCACTGCCGAGCAGGCTCAGGAAGTCTGCCAGGGCATCCGTGCCGTCATCCGCAAGATTTACGGCGCGCGTCCCGCACGTGCCGTCTCCATCCTCTATGGCGGCAGCATGAACGCCAAGAACGCTTATGAGCTGCTTGCCCAGCCCGATATCGACGGCGGCCTCATCGGCGGCGCATCCCTCAAGCCCGTTGACTTCTCCGTCATTGTCAAGGCCACGGCTCAGGATCAGGAGTAATTATAACAGTTTAGGAGTAATTTCCGATTATGACTAAAAAAGCAGTTCTTATAATCCTTGACGGCTATGGCCTTGCCGCGCCCGGTGACGGCAACGCCATCTTCAAGGCGAACACCCCGAACCTTGACCGCCTTTTCTCACAAAACCCCACCACCACCCTTCAGGCCTCCGGGCTTGACGTGGGCCTGCCCGCCGGGCAGATGGGAAACTCCGAGGTCGGGCACACGAATATCGGCGCAGGCCGTGTCGTGTTCCAGATTCTGCCGAAGATGAGTCAGGAGATAAAGAACGGTAAGTTCTTTGAGAATAAGGCCTATCTTAAGGCCATGGACGACGCCAGGGCAAACGGCAAGGCGCTGCATATCATGGGGCTTTTGTCCACCGGCGGCGTACACAGCCATCTTGAGCATATCTTTGCCATCCTCGATATGGCGAAGATGCACGGCCTTGAGCGGGTCTATGTCCATTGCTTCCTCGACGGGCGCGACGTCGCGCCCAAGAGCGGCGCGGGCTTTGTCGCCCAGCTTCAGAAAAAGTGTGATGAGCTCGGCAACGCGAAGATTGCCACTATTCAGGGCCGCTTCTATGGCATGGACAGAGATAAGCGCTGGGATAGAGTTGAGACCGGCTACAACGCCATCGTCTGCGGCGAGGGCGTCATGGACAGCGACGCTGTCCACGCGGTTGAGGCCAGCTATGCCGAGGACGTGACGGATGAATTTGTAAAGCCTGTTGTTGTCGATGCCAATGGCGTTATCAATCAGGGTGACAGCGTTATCTTTATGAACTTCCGCCCCGACCGCGCAAGGGAGATGACATGGGCGCTCAACCTCGCCGACTTTGACGGCTTTGCCCGCAAAAAGACGGTGTATCCGCTCTCCTATGTCTGCACCGCGCAGTATGATGAGACCCTGCCTCTGCCCATAGCCTACCCGCCTGAGCTTATTGAAAATACCCTCGGCGACTATGTCAGCGCGCACGGCCTCAGGCAGTTCCGCGTCGCGGAGACTGAGAAATACGCCCACGTCACCTTCTTCTTCAACGGCGGTGTTGAAAAGGAGATAGCGGGGGAGGAGCGCTGCCTTGTCCCCTCGCCGAAGGAGTACCCCACCTATGACCTCATCCCGCAGATGAGCGCCGTTAAGGTCGCGGATAAGTGCGTTGAGGCGATAGCGTCCGACAGGTATGACCTTGTGGTCTGCAACTTTGCAAACTGCGACATGGTCGGCCATACCGGCGTGATGGCCGCGGCAGTCACCGCCGTTGAGACGGTGGACGCCTGCATGGGCCGCATCATGGCCGAAATCGCAAAGCACCCCGACACTACACTCTGCGTCACGGCAGACCATGGCAATGCTGACTGCATGTTTGACGAGAGCGGCAAGGTAAATACCGCGCACACCACCAATCCAGTGCCCTTTGCGGTATGCAAGCCCGGCGTGGAGCTCAAGCCCGGCCGCCTTGCCGATATAGCGCCCACCATTTTGCACCTCATGGGTCTTGAACACCCCAAAGAGATGACGGGCGAATGCCTCATAAAGTGAGTTAACCCAATTTTTAAAAGGATAGAAGGGAGATCGCTATGATCTATACCACAGAAGTCAACAATATGTGCCCCGTGGCTAAGGGCGCATACCACGGCCCCGCACCCATCCCCGAAGAGGGCAAGTGGGTACAGGCAAAGCAAATTTCCGATATTTCCGGTTTCACCCACGGTATCGGCTGGTGCGCACCTCAGCAGGGCGCCTGCAAGCTTACCCTCAACATCAAAAACGGCATCATCGAAGAAGCCCTTGTTGAGACTCTCGGCTGCTCCGGCATGACCCATTCCGCCGCAATGGCATCCGAAATTCTCATCGGCAAGACCATCCTTGAGGCTCTCAATACCGACCTCGTGTGCGATGCTATCAATACCGCCATGCGCGAGCTCTTCCTCCAGATAGTCTATGGCCGCTCCCAGTCTGCCTTCTCTGAGGACGGTCTTGCAATCGGAGCTTCTCTGGAGGACCTCGGCAAGGGCCTGCGCTCTCAGGTAGGCACAATGTTTGCCACCAAGGAAAAGGGTCCGCGTTACCTTGAACTCACTGAGGGCTATGTCACCCGCATTGCCCTGAACAAGGACGATGAGATAATCGGCTATGAGTTTGTCTCCATCGGCAAGATGATGGATGC
>CAUABY010000193.1 GCA_958427375.1 uncultured Eubacteriales bacterium | reverse complement strand
ATCAAGCAGCACCCCATCGGAAACCGTAAGCTGAAAAGCGTCACCCCCGACCATCTGCAAGCCTACATCGACCTGCTCAGCTTCGGCGGGGCAAACCCGGACGGCACAGCGGCAAAGGCGCTCAGCAAAGGGTACTTACGGCAGTATTCGGCAGTCCTGCAAGGGGCGTTCCGCTTTGCGGTGTTCCCCAAGCGGCTCATCAGCTTCAACCCCTTGCAGTATGTGGTCTGGCGGGGAAAGAAAGAGGAATACGAGCTGTTCTCCCAGGAGGACGGGGACACCCCTGCAATGCCCACCCTTACCCATGAACAGTTCCAAGCGTTGGAGGACTTTTTGAAAAAGAAAGACAACCCCGCCCTACTGCCCATCCAGATCGCCTACTACACCGGGCTTCGTATTGGGGAGGTCTGTGCCCTCACCTGGCAGGACATCAACTTGGACGGGCAGTATCTCACGGTGCGGCGGAGCATCCGCTACAACGGGGCGAGGCACAAGACGGAGATCGGGGCCACCAAGCGGAAGAAAATCCGTACTGTGGACTTCTGCGACACGCTGGCGGCGATCCTGCGGAGGGCCAAAAAGGAGCAGATTGGGAACCGCCTGCGCTATGGGGAGCTTTACAGCCTGAACTACTATACCGAAGTCAGGGAGAAAGACCGGGCCTATTACGAGGTCTACACCCTGCCCAGGACGGTGGACGTGCCGGAGGGATATAGGGAACTGTCCTTTGTCTGTCTCCGGCCTGACGGGGCCATTGAAACGCCGGGGACGGTAAGCATCATGTGCCGTCAGGCGAAGAAGAAAGTAGCGGGGCTGGAGGATTTCCATTTTCATATGTTCAGGCACACGTTCACCAGCAATCTGCTCTCCAATGGGGCTGCTCCCAAGGACGTGCAGGAGCTGCTGGGCCATGCCGATGTCAGTACCACAATGAACATTTACGCCCACGCCACAAGGGAGGCCAAGCGCACCTCCGCCCGACTGCTGGATAAGGTAGTCTGCGGGGAGTAAAAAGTTTCCCTTGTTTCAGCCCATAAGGGCAAAAACAAGGGAAATTACATAAGGCTTGAACATTTAATCAGCGGGAAGCCTTGATATATCAGGGTTCTAAGAGGATTTGATGGATAAACCGGAATTTGTCAGTCCAGTTCCAGCCGCATTGAAACAAGCTCCTGCCAGCCTTGGCGGCGCGAACGAAAACCTCTCGGATTGCGCCCAAACTCGATAAAGCCCATGCTCTTATAAAGAGCAATCGCACTGCTGTTTTCGCTTACAACCTCTAATTCCAGTTGAGAGTACCCGGCTCTTTTCGCGCAGTCAATAGAGGCCGTAATCAATGCCCGGCCTATTCCAAGCCCCCAAAAAGCCCTGTCGATTGCAATCCCCAATTCCGCGCGATGCTTGACCTTGTTTGCCCCTTTGCCGTCTACACCCGCAGTTCCAACGATGTGCCCGTCAACAACGGCGCATAGATAAACCTCCCGGTCTGACTGTTCTTTCGCGGTCAAAAATTGCTTTTCAAATTCCGCGTCAAAGGCCGTCTCATCTCTGTAGGAGGCTAAAAAGTCTGTTTGCTCGTGGGTCAGGAGAAAAATATTTAAGACCTCCTGCGCATCGTCCCCAGTCGCGTTTCTGATGAAACATTCCTTGTTGTTCTTTAGAATTACATTTTTCGCGTATTTCATTGCTTGTTTCCTCATATAGCCCGGTTTGCCAACTTGTATCAACGGATTGCAATTTACTTGATTGGCTGGCCGATGTGCATTTCCCGCCGCCACTGCGGCGCTGCGCCGTCATCAGCCCAATACTCATCTACTGAGATTATCTTGTCCTGCCTTACCCGTATGAATGAAATCACATGAAACGAGAGTGATTTGTCCTTGGGGTAAACATGCGTCACTGTTATGACCGTGTCCCCGGCATTTTCGATGCGCTCAACCGCGCCGTCCCACTCACCGGGGTACTCACAATTTGCCCTGATAAATTCTTCTACAGTAAAATGCTCATTTGTGCAATGCCAGTTCACATAGGCATCATCACAAAAATACTCTCGTACAGCATCCCTGTCCTGCGCCAAAACATCTTTCCAGAATTGTTTTATGTTCATTCCCGTATCTCCGCTATAACTTCCGCTTTATCCGCTTGTCTGCCATCTCAAATATAGCATACCCACCCAACGAAAACAAGGGGCAGGATTCTGCAATCCTGCCCCTTCAAAATGGCATTTATTCACACCACTATGGCGCTTTGGCGGCCGGTGGCGGCGTTGACGTAGATTTTCACGTTATCCCCGTTTTCCGCCACGCAGGAAAACTCATAGCAGGAGAGATTGTGCCCGCCGTCGCTTTGCACAATGACCTTGCGCACGCTCTCGCTTGTCACGTTGCCCGGCAGGGCGCTTTCGGCGTCAGCCTGCGATACGTCCCACTTGGCGGCGCATTTCTGGCTTGAGTAGTTTGTGGCGTTAAAGGAGCAGACCGCCCCGTCGTCGAGCGCGACGGAGAGCTTGATGAAGTTATCAAGGCACACCGCGTCATCCTGCACGGCGGCAAACTTAAACTGCGCGCTCGTGCCCGCGTCTGCGGAGGAGATGAGCTCCAGATCCTCATAGCCGCGCTTTGTGAGGAAGTCCTCGGCGGCTTTGCGCGCCTGCGCAGGGTCAATGTTGACCTCGCTTACGAGCTTCGGCCTGCCCATGCTCTCCACGCCGTAATCACCCACGACGATGAGCGCGTCACCCGCGCTGTAGCAGCGCCGCCCGCCAGCACCCTCATAACTGTAGGCGAGCTTTACCTCCGCCGGGCTGACCCCGGCAAAGCTCGCGGCCACGGCAAGCTTCTCGGCGTCCGACAGCTTTTTGCCCACGGCGGCCTGCACCGCCTTGGAGCTGTACTTCCCGTCATACTCAAGGCTCGCCCGGCGCGGGAACTCCGACTCAAAGCGCAGAAACTCACTGCTGAGCTTGTCCGACGAGCTGTCAAGCCCGATGTTCGCAAGGCGAAGCTCACCGCTGTCCATTGTCACCGCGCCGTTGTGAAATTCGCCTTGAAGCGCGCGCAGGGAGGACGAGAGCGAGCCCGCCAGCTCAGAGAGTTTTGCCAGATCCACGGCCTGCTCCGGCGTGAAGCCCTCCGCCGCCGCCTCCGAGCAGAGCGTGTAGGCATAGTCGCCCACCTGATTTATATAGCCGGAGATATTCTCAAGCTCCTGCGTGGAAAAAGGCAGGGTGCTCAGCGCCGTCTCCGCCGCCAGCGCGTCGGCATAGACCTCGGCGCTTATTTTGGCGCTCATGCTGCCGTCGGTGGCGTAAAGGCTCTTTTTAAGCGCGGCGCTCATGTGCTCAACCGCGGTCACGGTCTCCTCAAAGGCCTCCTGCGCGGCATAGCGCGCGGCGAGGCGATAGCTTTTCATGTTGCGCCAGCTGATAAAGGAGAATATGCCCAGCACTGCGGCGGCAGCGCAGAGGTAGGTTGCGAGCACAACGGCAAGTTTTTTGGATTTTCTCATAGCTCCTCCTATCCGCCGCCAAGCGGCAGAGTGTGACTGGCGGGTGAAATCCCCGCCTACTATTAAAAATAAATACTCTCTCCGGATATTTTTGCCCGAAGAGAGTATTTTATACATTTTTAAATTTGCGCCGCTATGCTATGCTTATCAGCTTCACATCCCGGCCTGAGATTACGGTTTTGTTCGCGCTTGAGCAGCTTGGGCACAGCCCCTTGTGCTTCATCACGTTGTACATGCACTCGCAGTCGCAGTCGCTGTACACAGCCCCGCCGGGGACAAATTTGAGCTCAAGCGCCGCCTTTCCAGGCTTCGGGAACTGTTCCCCAAAACCGGGCGGACCTCCGTTGAACTCATCACCAGAAGCCCCGCCGAGCAAAAAATGGCGCTCAGCTTCAACCCGCCGGAACCGGCGAAGAAGTGAGGGTTTATTATGGGGAACCCCTTGATAGGGTTCCCCATGCCCCTCCTGATCTTTTTTAGCATATTTTTTAGCATATTCTGAGACTGTCAAAAAACCATGCCGCAATGCAAAGAAAACAGAGCAGCAGGGGAGC
>CAUABY010000192.1 GCA_958427375.1 uncultured Eubacteriales bacterium | reverse complement strand
AATAAACACCCATCACCGTGTTTTCCATGCAGACACAGCCCATCTCCTTATGCTTTGCAAAGGCCGCGTCAAAATCGTCCACCCGGAAGGCAAGGTGGAACTCCTGCTCGCCCAAATCATAGGCATCCTCACGCTCGGCAAGCCAAGTCAGCTCCAGCGTGAAATCTGATACTCCGTCGCCGAGGAACACGAGCTTGTAGCTGCCGTCCGGCGCGAGCTTTTCCTTGACAGGTTCCAGTCCCAGCGCATCCTTGTAAAACCGGATGCTGTCCTCAAGATTGAGGACATTGAAGTTAAAATGGTTGAATCTGAACATGGCAATTCCTCCAGCTTTCATTTTATTTGATTTTATAAGTACAGCATATCTCGATTATAAACAAATCCGCACCGCCGGTCAATAGATATATGGCAGTGCGGATTTATTTATTTTTTCACAGTTTTCTCTGGCTTTTGATAGGATTTTAGTATTATACTTTTATGGCTGCTTGCAATGCGGAAAATTGTGGAGACGAGGAGTATGCCGACCGCGAGGCTGCCCGCGATGCCGGCCGTCTCGAGCCCCTTTGAAAGGGCAAGCTGACCCTCGCCGGAGAGTCCATAGCTCATAGTGTAATATATGCCCGCGCCGGGCAGCAGCGGGATGCTGGATATGACGAGATAGGACGTGGCCGGATATTTGCGCATGCGCGCCATGCTCTCAGCGTAAACCGCCGCGATGACCTCAGCACAGAAGTTCGCCATGAAAACGCCGAAGCCAAGGCGCTGGAACATCAGATACGCAAACCATGTAAGCGCGCTGCCGAGCGCGCAGAGGATGCTGCCCCAGTCATGCACGTTAAAAACGATGAAGAAGCCGGAGCAGGCGATAAACGTGGCCGCACACTGCAACCAGACTGGCCAGCTCATCGCGGGCGCCGACAACGCGTGGCCGAAAACCGGCTGGGTGATGCTCAACGCCGCCGCGGTGCCCATGGCGATTGCAAAGGCTGAGAGCAAAACCTGCACGATGCGCGTGATGCCGGAGTTTGTATCGCCGTAAATTATATCGCGCATGGAGTTTGTTATCAAAAGTCCCGGAACGAGCAGCATCAGCGCGCCGATGATGGTGGCGGGAGCACAGTAGGCAAGGCCGAGCCCCGCCGCGATATATGCCGGTATCGCCATCAAAAATGATGCGGCAATGGTGCTGAAGAAGGGGTTGACCTCGAATTTGTCCATTATGCGCGTGACAAGGCCAATAACAAGGCCGCACAGGCCCGCCCACAGCCAGTCACGCGGACTGCCGCCGAACACACAGCAAAAGCCCGCCGCGGCGATAAAGCTGCCGAAGTAATAGATGGGCACCGAGTAACCGCGCATGCCGGTGAGCGTATCACTGAACCAGCGCTCCGCCTCCCGCGGTTCGGGTACTTCGGTACAGATGCGGCGCGAGAGTGCGTTGATTTTCTCCACCGCCTCAAGGTCATTGCCGTGGAAGCCGACACGCTTCATAATCGTGAGCGGCTTTGAGTTCGCCGCCTCAAAGCTCACGGCCACCGCGCCCGGTATGGCAAAGGCCTCGCCATCTATACCGTATGAGGCGATGATGCGGCGCATGGTCTCTTCCACACGGAAGGTCTCCGCCCCGCTGACGGCAAGCTTGTGGCCGATTTTCACGGCCAAATCTGCGAGAAGATAATAGTCCATATCTGCCTTCTGAATCATAATTTTAGTCGGCGGGAGTATACTCAACTCCCGCCGATTTTAGAGCTTACCACAATCCATGCGGCAAAGCAATATAATTTTGCGTCATTATGGCGTATTTTTCAGCCGATGAACAGCTTTATGTCCCCACTTGTGGTGCTGACCTCGCATCTGCCGCCGTCGTCCGTGCGGGGGATGTCTATATCCCCGCTCGTGCTGTGGGCAATGAAGGTTTTTCCGGTGAGCAGGCTGCCGTATACACTGCCGCTGGTGCTGCTGATTTTAAGTTCCCCCGCGTCACAGCGCTCAAGGCCAATGTCGCCGCTCGTGCTCTCAAGGTTCATTTTGACGCCCGCTGTCACATTTTGAAGCTCCATTTCGCCGCTCGCGGTCGTTGTCTTGAGGCTGTCGGCGTGGACATTTCGCATGTCAATATCACCACTGGTGGACCTTGCGGAAAGCTCGCGCGCGGTCACATCGTCAAGTTCTATCTCGCCGCTGGCGGTTTTGACGCTGAGCTCTTCGCAGTCCACATTGCCGAGGTCGATGTCCGCGCTCGCGCCGTTTACCGTGAGCTTCCGGCAGGTCAGCGCGCCTGCTTTCACATCACCGCTGGCGGTGTCAACATTCACCCTGTCCGCCGTGAACGCGCCGCCAAACTCAACATCGCCGCTGGCAGTGCTGATATCAATATCGCCGTATTGATTTTCGGGCAGATACACGGTGAGTGGATTTTCCGCAAAGATGCCGAACTCTATGAGATTGTGCCTGTCGCGGCGCGTGATGTTCAGCTCACCGTTTTCAACGCGCACATCATAGTGTGTTTTCTCACCCTCATAGCACTCGACGCGGCAGGTCTTTTCCTTTGAGGGCTGGATGTAGATATTACTGCTGGTCTCATTTATTTTTACGCTTGAAAACTTCTCGTCCACCGTATAGGTTCGCGCTTGAAGATTTCTTGTGTCGAGCGAGTTGAGGTAGAATTTATTCTCGCCGACTGCAGCGGTATCACGGTCAAACCACGCTGTGCCCACCGCCCCGGCCGCGATGCCAAGCCCCACGACTACTGCCGCCGCACTTATGATGAGCGCGTATTTTTTATTCTTTTTCATACTTTAGCCTCTTTCTTAATAATACTCATTTCTGATTAAAATCTTCAATTTTAATCAGAGCTTTTGAAGCATATGAGAGCCGAGCTGAGCTCGGTTGATGCTTCAAAAGGTGCCTTATGCGAAATCTACGCCGCTGCGGCGGCTATTAAAACATTTTCAATGTTTTAATCAGATTTCAGTATAAAACTGACTTTAATCTTGTGCATCAGTTTTTTGCTGAGCGCAACAAGGCTCTTTGTGATTTGATTGAAGCCGAAGAAAGACAGCACCGCAAGGCCCGCGCAGGCAAGACCTATGCCGAAGCTGAACACAGCCGCGCCGGAATTGGCCGCCGCTATACATATAAATATATTTACCCATAAGCAAAGCCACGCCGCGGCAAGCGACAGGTCGACTGCATAGAGAGACACTATGAGCGCCCACGCCACAATGTACAGCATGATTGCCACAGCTATCGCCGTAATTCCGAGCGGCAGCCAGATCGGTGAGCCGAGGATGAGGAGTATTATCTCCCATGCCGTGAGCGCGCGTGCGCGCTTTGCCCTGACGCGGACAAGCTGGGTCAGAGACGCGTCGCCTAAAATCTGCTGCAAAATCGCGTCAAGCTCGCCGATGTCGGCAACCGCCTCCTGCTCTGTGAGGCCGTCCTCCACTCGGTCATCTATCATCTCCGCGTAATACTCGCCGTAGTTATCTATATCGCCCTGCGGCAGGCCGTCAAGCCCGGCCCTGAGTGCCGCTAAAAACTCATTTTTATTCATGCTTCTCATCGCCCCTTACAACGTAATTATATATGGCCAGAATCTCCTGCCACTCCTGCTTGAAGTCCTCAATGCGCTTTAGTCCGAGCGGGGTAATATGGTAGTACTTGCGCAAACGTCCATTGTGCTCCACCGAGTACACCGACAGCAGTTCTCCGCTCTCAAGGCGGCGCAGGATGGGATAGAGCGTCGATTCCGAGAGCTCCATGTAAGGCTTGACGTCTTTTATTATTTTGTAGCCGTACGAGTCCTCATTTTTTATCGCGGCGAGCACACACACATCAAGCAGCCCGCGTTTTAATTGAATGTCCACGCATAATACCTCCTTTCGCGGTATACTATACCACGCACAGTATACCGCGTCAAGAGGTAAACGCAGAGCGGAAAAAGCTGGGAAAGAAGCCCATAGAGGATGACACAGGCTAAGCGCCCCGTCCGGGAGGACGGGGCGCTTCAGCTTGTCAAAAAAGCCTGTTTCAGACTTTTTTGACCGCTTCATCCGCCGAGC
>CAUABY010000191.1 GCA_958427375.1 uncultured Eubacteriales bacterium | reverse complement strand
CAAGCTTGTTAAAGGTTGGCATTGTTTTCTCCTTTCTTCAATTGTCATGGGTTTTGCGACCTTTGCCATGTACAAAGCCTCTTAATTTCAAGGTTTTTGTACACTTTGCAAGCAGGTAAAGCATCACCCATGCAATTGTTGATTTTAGCATATTCAACAAACTTAGTCAAGAATTTTTGTGAAATATATTTTAAAAAACTCTGTTATTTTTATAGCTGGCAAAAGCCTAACCCGTGCTGCCGGAGCGCGGTAGGCGTTCTGCTCCCACCAGCTTTTGATTATTCCCGTTTTTTCAATAATATAATCAATCAGAAATTCCGCTCGCGGAACACGCCGCCCTCAAAGCCTTGAATCTTTTTATCCGTATCGGCCATTTCAAGGCGCTGCTCCGCCCAGACGCAGTAGCGCGCCTCGCGCTCAATGCCTATATAGTGCCGCCCAAGCTTCTTTGCTGTGACGCTCGTTGAGCCGGAGCCGAGAAAGGGGTCGAGCACCGTATCTCCGGGCTTCGAGCTTGCCAAGATGAGCTTTGCCAGGAGCTTTTCCGGCTTTTGCGTGGGGTGGGCGGTATTTTCGGGCATCGACCAGAAGGGCACGGTAATATCGTCCCAGAAATTTGAGGGACAGGTATCGCGATAATTGCCGTCCGCTGTCTCCGTCCAATCCTTGGGTCTGCCGTCGACGCGATAGGGCGCAACAACGCGGCGGCGGAGCTTCACCGCGTCGACATTGAAGGTATAATCCTCACACACGGTGGCAAACCAGATATCCTCCATGCCGTTTTTCCAGTTTCGCTTTGCGCCTCTCCCCTTCTCACGCTGCCACGTTATGCGGTTTCGCACGGTGAACATTTCCTCAAGCACGCGGCCGATTACAAGGCTCGACTCCCAGTCACAGCAGACATAGATTGAGCCCTGCGGCTTCAAAAGCGGCTTTACCGCCGTGAGCCACTCGCGGGTATAGTCCTCGTACTCATCCGTGCGCTTTTTGGAAAACACCGTGCCGTCATACTGCTTGCGCAGGTTATAGGGCGGGTCGGCAATGATTAAATCCGCACACTCGCGCGGGAGAAGCGTGCTGACTTCCAGCATGTCGCCGTTGACGGTTTTATCAAGCGCGCTCACGCCCGTGCGGATATCCTGTGCCGTGATGCAGCGGGCGAGATACCCGGCGCCCTGCTCAAGCGTTGTATCTATAGTCTTGTTGCGTCCGGCCTTTGGCATGGCGCGCCTCCTGTGATGATGATTTGGAAAAGGCCGCACCATTTAAGTGCGGCCCTGGTATTGCTTCTATGCTTATACTAAAATCCGTTAAAAAGCTTTAAATTTTAAAACTTTTTGTAGCGCCGCAGGCGCGTCGTATTTTGTATGAGATGACACGACGCACGCATTTAAGCGCGGCGTTAGCGCGCAAAGCACGCGCAATTTTCAATTAAAGCTTTTAATTGAAAATCAGTATTAGAGAGCGTTGGACTTATTTACGAGCGCGGTGAGATCGACGTACTCCTCAGGAGCGGCGGCGATGCTGTCATCCGTCTGCTCTTCAAAGTCACGGTAGCACTCAAGGCCGGTGCCGGCGGGGATGAGCTTACCGATGATGACGTTCTCCTTGAGGCCGACGAGGTGGTCCTCCTTGCCCTTGATAGCGGCGTCGGTGAGCACCTTGGTGGTCTCCTGGAAGGACGCGGCGGACAGCCAACTGTCGGTTGCAAGGGAGGCCTTGGTGATACCCATGAGGAGCTGGGTATAGGTTGCAAGGCTGAGCCCTTCTTCACCGGCGTCAATGCGCTGCTGAACGGCCTTGTTCGCATCCTTGAGAACGCTGATATCGACGGTGGAGCCGGAGAGCAGGTCGGTGCTGCCGGCCTCCTCAACTCTTACCTTGCGCATCATCTGACGGACAATGACTTCGATATGCTTATCGTTGATGTCAACGCCCTGCTGCCGGTACACCCTCTGAACCTCACTGGTGATGTAGCTGCGCACGCCCTTGCGGCCAAACTCGTCATCGTCCGTGCCGCGGATACGTAGGACATCATGCGGGTTGAGCGCGCCGGAGGTGAGCTCCTGACCGCGGTCAACATGGTCGCCATTGTGGACGAGGATGCCCGCGGCGTGGGGCACGGTGTAGGAAACCGTCTCTCCCTCGGCCTCATTGGTGATGGTGATGGTGTACATGACGCCTTTCTTGGCCTCTTCGATGCTGACGGTACCGGAAATCTCGGCGAGAACAGCCATCTTCTTGGGCTTGCGCGCCTCAAAGAGCTCCTCAACACGCGGGAGACCCTGAGTGATATCGTCACCGGCGACGCCGCCGGTATGGAAGGTACGCATCGTAAGCTGTGTACCGGGTTCACCGATGGACTGAGCGGCGATAACGCCGACAGCCTCGCCCGCGTTGACCGGCTGGCCGATGGCAAGGTTGATGCCATAGCACTTGGCGCAGACGCCAATGCGCGCCTCGCAGGTCAAAACGGAACGGATGAAAGCCTTGTGGATATCGTGCGCTTCGAGCACTTCGGCGTCCTCAGGCATAAGCATATGGTCGGTATCAAAGAGCAGTTCACCGGTTTTGGGGTCGGTTATGGGCTGTGCCGGGAAGCGGCCATGGATAGCGGTGCCGAAGCTCTCAACCAGCTGGCCTCTGTCGTACACGGCGGAAGCCCACACGCCCTCGGTGGTGCCGCAGTCGTGCTCGCGGATGATGACATCCTGACACACGTCGACCATACGGCGGGTGAGGTAACCGGAGTCCGCGGTACGCAGTGCGGTATCGGCCATACCCTTTCGTGCGCCCCTGGTGGAGATGAAGTACTCCAAGACGGAAAGGCCTTCACGGAAGTTGGACTTGATAGGAATTTCAATGGTCTTACCGGCGGTGTTCGCCATCAGGCCGCGCATACCGGCGAGCTGACGAATCTGGTTCATGGAACCGCGAGCGCCGGAGTTAGCCATCATATAGATTGGGTTATACTCGTCGAGAACGTTGGTGAGCGCGTCAGTGACGCTCTTGGTAGTCTTTTCCCATTCGGAGACGACGAGGCGGTAACGCTCATCGTCGGTGATAAGACCGCGCTTATACTGGCGCTCAATCTTGACGACCTCTTCCTCAGTCTCGTGGATGAGCTCTTTCTTGGCACTCGGCACGGTCATATCCGCGACGGATATGGTGATTGCGCCCTTGGTGGAGTACTTGTAGCCCATGGACTTGATGCTGTCGAGCACCTCCGCGGAGATGGTGAAGCCGTACTTCTTGATGCAGCGGTCAATGATATCGCCCAGCTGTTTCTTGCCGACCTGGAAGCCTATCTCGTGGTCAAAGGCGTGCTCAGGGTCACTGCGGTCAACATAGCCGAGATCCTGCGGGATGGGCTCGTTGAAGATGATGCGGCCGACAGTGGTGACGATGGTCTTTTTGACCTCAACGCCGTCCACGGTCTTGGTAACTCTGAGGCGGATTGGCGCGTGCAGGCCGACATAGCCCTCGTTATAGGCCATGATGGCCTCAGCGGAGTCACGGTATATGAGGGTGGGCTTATACTCGACAAGCTTCTTGCCCTCTGCCTTGAGCTTTTGATTCTTTGCGTATATCTCATCGCCGGAGACGATGGAGCCAACCTCAAAGTCGCTGTCGCCGGCATCGGCAATGACGAGCTGCTCCGCGCCTTTCTCGGAAGAGCCGATGCGAAGCATGGTCAGGTAGTACGAACCCAGAATCATATCCTGAGTAGGCACGGTGACAGGGTGGCCGTCCTGCGGGCGGAGGAGGTTGTTGGCGGAGAGCATGAGAATGCGCGCCTCAGCCTGAGCCTCAGCGGAGAGGGGCAGGTGTATTGCCATCTGGTCGCCGTCGAAGTCCGCGTTGTACGCGGTGCAGACCAGCGGGTGCAGTCTCAGTGCGCGGCCTTCAACCAGCACCGGCTCAAAGGCCTGAATGCCCAGACGGTGGAGGGTAGGCGCGCGATTGAGAAGCACGGGGTGCTCCTTTATGACATCTTCCAGCGCGTCCCAAACCTCGGTGCGCTGCTTGTCGACCATCTTCTTGGCGGACTTGATGTTGTTGGCAA
>CAUABY010000190.1 GCA_958427375.1 uncultured Eubacteriales bacterium | reverse complement strand
GTATATTCTGCATTGACCGCTACTTTATAGATAGCAGCGGCTGTGCCTTTATAAAGGAGCGAACCGAATGTTTAAGCACAAAAAGCAAGATGAGCTTAATCCTGAGCATGTTGTCGACACAACCACCGATGTAGAGTACGTTGATGTCGGCACGGCGGAGGATGTTGAAAAGCTCATGCGCAAGTATGACAGAGAGTCCAACACGCGCATTTGGGAGGGTGTGCCCTCCGTTGTCGTGCGGGTGGTAATGGTCTGCTTTTCTCTGTTCTGCCTCTACTCCACGCTCTTCAGCGTGGCGGCTCTTGAAAAGCGCCTGACCGCGTTTATGGGTCTTGTCGTTATCATGGGCTATCTCACCTACCCCGCAAGCAAGCACCATGTGCGCCATAACTACATCCCCTGGTATGACTATGTGCTGATGGTCGTCGGCTCAGCGTGTTTCTTCTACTTCTGCTTCAGCTATGACTCACTCGTCCGCGTGCTCACCAGCGCCTCCAAGATTTCCGATTTTCAGGTTATCATTGGCATCGTGGGTATCCTGGTGCTGATGGAGCTGTGCCGCCGCTGTGTCGGCGTCCCCATTCTCTGTGTCGTGGGCGCGCTGCTTATCTACACCTTTGCCACCGGCATCAGCATGAAGCGTGTCATCTACACGCTCTTCTACACCACCAGCGGCATCATGTCCACCCCCGTGCAGGTCTGCGCAAAGTTCATCGTCGTCTTTATCATCTTCGGCGCTTTTCTTGAGCGCACCGGCATCGCCGCTTTCTTTATCGACATTGCAAACGCGCTTGTCGGCCGCTTTGCCGGCGGCCCGGCAAAGGTCGCGGTCGTCTCCTCGTCGCTGTGCGGCATGGTGTCCGGCTCCTCCGTCGGCAATACCGTGACCACCGGCTCCGTTACCATACCGATGATGAAGCGGTCCGGCTACAGGCCTGAGTTTGCCGCCGCGGTTGAGGCCGCCGCCTCCACCGGCGGACAGATAATGCCGCCTATCATGGGCGCGGCCGCTTTCCTCATGGCCGAGTACATGAACATCACCTACGGTGAAGTCGCCCTGCGCGCTATTCTGCCGGCGGTGCTGTACTTCACCGGCATCTTCATCGCCGTCCATCTTGAGGCAAAGCGCCTCGGCCTGAAAGGTATCGACCGCGCGGAGCTGCCCAAGTTAGGAAGGCTCTTGCGCAAAATCTACCTGCTGCTGCCCATAGTGGTGCTTGTCTACCTCGTCGCCACGAATACGCGCACCATGCAGTTCTCCGCAACCATTGCTATCCTCTTTGCCATCTTCGTCAGCCTCTTTGAAAAAGAAAACCGCATCACCTTTGCCAAGATATTTGAGGCTCTCGAAGCCGGCGGCAAGAGTGCCATCACCGTGGCCGTCGCCTGCTCGATGGCGGGTCTTATCTCAGGCTGTATCACCGCAACCGGCCTCGCCTCCAAGCTCATCACCGCGGTTGTGTCCGCGGCAAACGCCGTCAAGTTCATTGACCCGACTCTGGTTGCGCTCTTCCTCACCATGATTTGCTGCATCATTCTCGGCATGGGCGTGCCCACCACCGCTAACTACTGCATCATGGCCTCCACCTGCGCGCCTATCCTCATCACCATCGGCGTGCCCAAGGTTGCGGCACACTTCTTTGTGTTCTACTTCGGCATCGTCGCCGATATCACTCCCCCCGTGGCGCTCGCGGCCTATGCCGGTTCCGCTATAGCAAAGTCCAACCCCATGAAGACGGGAATCACGGCCACTAAACTGGCAATCGCGGCTTTCATCGTGCCTTATATATTCTGCATGAACCCGCAGATGCTGCTTATTGACGTCACCACACTTGGCATGATACAGATTATTCTCTCCTCGCTTATCGGCCTGTTCGGTGTGTCCGCCGGTGTTGAGGGTTATCTTCTCAAGAGCATGAACCCCTTTGAACGTATCGTGATTGCGGCCGGCGGCCTGATGATGATGGTGCCCGGCACCGTGACCGACTTTATCGGCGTGGCGCTCTTCGCAGTCGTCGTCATCTTCCAGCTCATCGGCAAGAAGCGCGCGAATACCGCCGCGGCGTAAATCCCTGCAACAGCACAATAATATAATAGTATAGGTACAGCCGCGGCCAACAGGCCGCGGCTTTCCTATGCGCTGATGTTCTTTTTTATCTGGTTAATGGCGTTTTTCTCCAAGCGCGAGACCTGCGCCTGCGATATGCCGACCGCCTTTGCGACCTCCATCTGCGTGCGCCCGTCGTAAAAGCGCAGGGCGAGGATGCGCTTTTCCCGCTTCGTCAGGCGGCGCATGGCCTCTTCCAGCGCTATCTGCTCAAGCCACTGCTCATCGGTGTTCTTCGTGTCGCCTATCTGGTCCATCACAGTGGCGCTCTCGCCCGCGTCGGAGAAGATGGGCTCATAGAGCGAAACCGGGTCGCAGATGGCCTCCATCGCGAACACCACGTCCTGGCGCGGCAGCCCCAGTTCCTTGGCTATGGTCTCCACATCCGGTTCGCGCCCGTCGCGGTTGGTGAGCTTTTCCTTTGCCTGCAAAACGCGGTAGGCCGTGTCCCGCATCGAGCGCGACACGCGGATTGCGCTGTGGTCGCGCAGAAAGCGGCGCAGTTCCCCGGCTATCATCGGCACGCCATATGTGGAAAACTGCACGTTTTGGTTAAGGTCAAAGCAGTCGATTGCCTTGATAAGCCCAATGCAGCCCACCTGAAAGAGGTCGTCCATACTCTCGCCGCGATTCGCAAACTTCTGCACCACGCTCAGCACAAGGCGCAGGTTGCCGGAGATAAGCTCCTCGCGCGCGGCGGTGTCTCCGTTTTGCGCGCGTTCGAGCAGTTTTTTGGTCTCTTCACCGCGTAAAACGGGCAGTTTTGCGGTGTTTACCCCGCAGATTTCAACTTTACCCTGCATCGTCTCTCTCCTATCCGCTCTGATGAGAGCCATACTATTATTTCCCGACATGGGAAATTTCATGCAGGGCGCGGTTTTAGTACAGTTTTATCTATGCAGGGCAAAAATTTGGCTGTGGGCGGTAGAAATACCACCCACAGCCGGGACAGCTGGGTTATATAAAATTAAGGAGTGCAGCTTCAGTCGAGTTTTTCGGCAAGTTCCTGAAGAAGTTCTTCTGCCTTATCAGTGTTGAAGATACCGCAGGCGCAGGGCTTTGCCAGTTCTTCGGCGGCGCGGCGGGAGGTGGTGCGCCCAGCGCGGATATCCGCTATCATCTTGGTCACAAGGTTCGCGGAAATCATGGCGTGGCCGCACATGGTGCTTATCTCAAGCACTTCCTTGGGCGGAAGCTTGGAGGTATCGCCCCAGGTGCCGAGCGTGAGGTCGACTGAGTGGCGCTGTATACCCGCCTCACGGGCACAGCAATCCACATCATCCACAAGGCCGGAAACGACGACCGAGTAGCCGTAATCCGCCTCTTTCAGTGCCTTCATAACCTCAATCAGCGTATCTCTGTCCTTATACACCGCGTGAAGCATGGGCGCTTCGGCTGAGATATTGGCCTTAAGCTCTTCAAAGCTTGAGGTTGCGAGCGTGCCAATCTTCATGCCGCCCATGTTAACGGGATTGAACTTGTATAGAATATCCATGTACTTTGCGTATGTCTCAACCGGGTTCTGGTTGTTTATACCGCGCGCAGGCATAATGAGCACGACATAGTCGTTATACTTGTTGCCCTCGGTTTTAATTCTGTGCAGAGTGTGCGACATTTAGATACCCTCCTTTATCCTGTCCTCATATCTGGGTCTGCCAAGGCCGAGATTAGTCTTGGCAGAGGTCATATCCACGTCAAGCCCAAGCTCGTCAATTATCTTGCGCGCGGGGATGGTGTTCGTCTCCTCGTCCACGCGGCAGATAAGGCACAGGCTGAACACCGTGTCGACCTCGGAGGCAACCTTGTCCAGCGCCTCAAGCACCGGCTTGACATTTTCAATGGCCACCGTGAACTCTATTATTGCCGACAGCACAGATTCACCAAGTACGCTTGGGTCGAGCTTACCGGTTTTCTTATCCACCATGAGCGCGGTCACGGGGTTGATCACCTCAAAGGCGCGGGA
>CAUABY010000189.1 GCA_958427375.1 uncultured Eubacteriales bacterium | reverse complement strand
AGCGAAAAGAGCAAAAAGCGTCTTAAAGACGCGCTGTCAGGCGTGTGTGCTCTTGGTTGCCTATGCTATCACAAACACATAAATAAAAAGAATCAGCTCTGACAAAAATTCAGAGCTGATTCTTTAATAATCTTATATATTACCCGCGCAGTCACTTGGCAGGGCGGTTCTTGCGCGGGCTATGGCCGCGCCCTCTTCTGCGCGCCTGGGTGGATTTGGCTTTGTAGAAGTCCTCTATCTCCGGCGTCGCCTCGTATACGAGCTTGTTTGCGGCCCAGGTGTTGGTATCCCTGTTCTTGCGGAACTTTGCGCGCACAAGGAACGGGCCATGCTCCGGGCAGGTGTAGATGTTCATGTAGCGCTGATCGCCTTGGTTTATCCAGCGCTGTTTCGTGCAGACCTCGCCGCAGACGGGGCAGGGGAGCGTGTCAAGCCGCGCGTCGTTGAAAGCGACGGCCTTGCTCTCAAAGCCCTCAAAGCTCTCGTGCATAATCGGCTCTTCACCGGTGCGCTCCACGGTCGGCTTGTAGTTGGGCATACGGGTTGCGAGTATTTTCCCGGCCTCCGGGTAGAGCCGCAGCCCCTCGTCCATATCAAGCTTTGTGCAGACAAGGGCGGTGTTGTACGCGTCGCCCAGCGCGTCGTGCGCAACGCGCGTCTGCTCAATTTCAAAGTGCTCCATCGCGCTTGCAAGCGACTTCTGGTTCTTGTCGCCGCCGGTCTGTAAGTTGTAGATGAGCTGCAGGTTCACCCAACCGGCTATCCAGTCCCAGTCAAGGTCGTGGATGATTATGTTCTGCTCAAGAATGCCTTGGTCGTCACAGCCCCAGGTGATAAAGGTCACATCGTCGCCGCAGAAATTGTGTAGCTGTTCAAGCGCGTCGGCAAAGGCAATGCCGTGGGCAAGCCGCTCCTTGTCAAAGCCGGTGATTTTCTTCACCTTGTAGTGCATACGCTTGAAATACACGGGCTTGACGTCAATTGTCAGCTCTTCAGCGGGGCGCATGTTTTCATCGAGCTTCACCGCGCCAATCTCTATGATTTCCCCGCGCAGATGTATGGGGAGCTTGTTAAAAACGGAGGATTTGGAGCTCATAGCCTGATTCCATTCCAGATCCACCACTACGTAATTCATATGCAATCGTATCCTTTACATTCTGTCAAACTAAATTTTATTATAACACATATTTTCCACACATGCACTACCTTTTTTCAAAGTAGTCTTTTCATAATGAAAAAAATATGTTAAAATCTCAATGGCTTAGCTGATGAGATAAAACCCGTGCCGGTTTTTGCCGTCGGCTTTGATGGATGGAGGTAAGCAAAATGTTTGATTTTACGGTAAGTGACGCGCTCAAGGCCTGCTCCGGCGAGCTTGTGGGCAGCGATTGTATAGATAATGCACTGCGCGAGGTTGTCATCGACAGCCGCCGCGTACAGCCCGGTGATCTCTTCATCGCCTATAAGGGCGAGAAAGTGGATGGGCACGATTATATTTCCAAGGCGCTTGATATGGGTGCTGCCTGCTGCTTGGCAGAGCATGTCCCGGAAGGGGAGGGGCGCGGTGTTATCGTTGTGCCGGATGTCCAAAAAGCGCTTGAGAATATCATCCGCGCCTACCGCGCCAAGCTCAGCCTGCCAGTTGTCGGCGTGACCGGCAGCGTTGGCAAGACCACGGCCAAAGAGATGATATGGGCGGCGCTCTCGCAGAGGATGAACGTGCTCAAAACCGAGGGCAATCTAAATAACCAAATCGGCGTGCCAATGACGCTCTCCCGCGTGGAGCCTGAGCATGACGCGGCGGTGGTTGAAATGGGTATCTCCGGCTTTGGTGAGATGAGCGTGCTTGCGTCGATGGTGCGCCCCAGCGTCGCGGTGTTTACGCGCATAGGCCATGCGCATCTTGAATTCCTGCATGACCTTGATGGAGTGTTTGCCGCCAAGACCGAGATGCTGAACTATATGCCCGATGACGGCACAGTGATAATAAACGGTGACGATGAAAAGCTCATGGGGCTGCACTGCAAGCAGCGTTTACTCACCTTCGGCCTCGGCGCGCACTGCGTAATTCGTGCGGAAAATGTCCGCTATGACGGCGAAAACGGCACATTTTGTGATATATTTTACGGTGCGCGCCATATCTCCGCCGCAATACCCGCCTATGGCCAGCACATGGTCTATGCCGCGCTTGCGGGCGCGGCGGTCGGCTTCGCGATGGGGCTGAGCGATGCGGAGATAGAGCGGGGCATTGCCTCATATCATACAGTCGGTCGGCGCGGCGCGGTGATGAATACCGGCTACATAACGCTCATTGACGACTGCTATAACGCAAACCCGGATTCCATGCGCTGTGCCATTGACTCGCTCGTAAAGCTGCCCGGCCGGCATGTGTGCGTTTTGTCCGACATGCGCGAGATGGGTGATGAGTCCCCGGAAATGCACCGCGAGCTTGGGCGCTATGCGCTGGAAAATGGCGTGGATCTTGTCGCGGCATACGGCGCAATGTCCCGCTGCCTGACGGCGGCCATGGGCGACAAGGCACAGCACTTTGAGACCAAGGCGGAGCTTATAGCCGCCCTGCCCGCCCTTATTGAGCGCGGGGATAATGTCCTCGTCAAGGCCTCACTCGGCATGCACCTTGAGGACGCGGCGGAAGCACTTAAAAATCTGAGAGAGAAAACGGACGGGAGATAAACCATACCGCCCGTCTGATTAAGGAGAGATAGTGTGAAAAATCACACTATAAATATTAAAACGGCGTGCCGCTCGCCGCAAAGCGGCAACCGCGGCACATGCCGAAAATCTCCATCCAGCCGCATTGAGAGATTTTCATCCCTGTCTGTGCTGCCAGTTATGCGGCAGAATGGAGATTAACATGCGAAAGAAAAACCCGGTTTTGCTCTTTGACCTGGACAATACACTGCTTGACTTTGACGCGGCGGAGCACGCGGCCATGACCCGCGTCCTCTCCGAGCGCGGCATTGAGCCGACGGATGAGCGCCTGAAGCTTTACAATAAAATAAATTTGCAGCACTGGAAGCGCCTTGAGCTTGGCGAGCTTGACAGGGCAGGTGTGCAGCACGGGCGATTTCGCGAATTCTTCCACGAAATCGGGGTGGATTTAGACCCTGTCATTGTACAGAATACCTATGAGTGCTACCTCGCGGACGGATATATGGCCGTGCCCGGCGCGAAGGAGCTGCTGCAGACGCTTGAGGGGAAGTATGATATGTATATCATCTCAAACGGCAGCACCGACATCCAATATTCCCGCCTTGCGCACTCCGGAATCGAAAAGTACTTCAAAAAGGTGTTTATCTCTGAGAAGCTTGGCAAAAATAAGCCGAGCCGTGAATTTTTCGAGCTCTGCTTTGCGCAGATTGATGGATTTGACCCCGATAACGCGCTCATAATCGGTGACAGCCTCACCTCGGATATCCGCGGCGGGCTGAATGTCGGCGTGAAAACTTGTTGGTTTAATCCAGATGGACAGCCCGCGAGGGAGGATATCCCGGCGGACTATACAATCACTTCGCTCATGGAATTGCTGGAGTTGATAGAAAAGCTGTAAATCTACACAAAAATACCGCAGGCTTTTTGTAGACTTTTCTGCTTGCAGATATCCAGTTTTATGTTACAATACAAATTAGTATTTATTTCAGAGCGCTGGAATATCAGCGCTCTGACTTTGTTATTGAGAGAAAAACGGAAGATAAAAGGTACGGACAATGGATGCAATTTTAGCCCCGCTGAGAGAATTTACTTTTTGTAATGTGATGCTGCGTGTCATGCTCGCTATGCTGATGGGCGGTATCGTCGGCTTTGAGCGCGAGAAAAAGCGCCGCCCGGCCGGATTTCGTACATATATGCTCGTCGCCATCGGCGCGGCGATGACGGTTATCTTGAGCCAGTATCTTGATGTCATGCTCCATAGCGCATGGCTTGAAACGTCGGAGAGAGTAGGCATTAAGACTGATGTTTCGCGTTTCGGCGCGCAGGTCATAAACGGCATCGGCTTTCTCGGCGCCGGTACAATAATTGTCACCGGCCGTCAGGAGGTCAAGGGCCTGACTACCGCCGCGGCGCTCTGGGCGAGCGCC
>CAUABY010000188.1 GCA_958427375.1 uncultured Eubacteriales bacterium | reverse complement strand
CAAACGCGGCAACATATGAAAAACCCTATAACCAAAAGAGGGTATTGAGAGTTGCTCAAAAAACAGATGAGCGGAAAAAACAAACACAGGGATGCGGGGTTGCTCAGTTAAGTATATACAACAAAGAATTAAAAAGCTTTTACGTCTAATATTATACAACAGCGGTGCGCAAAGTCAACAATTTTTTTAACATAATATCAAAATATTTTCCTAAAGCTGTTTATAATTTGAAAATATGCCTATATTTCAAGCTGCTGCTGACCCATATACTCCAAACCCAGGTGCTCATACGCCCGGCGCGTGACACAGCGCCCGCGCGGTGTGCGGGTCAAAAAGCCCTTTTGCAGAAGATACGGCTCATATACATCTTCAATGGTCACAGAGTCCTCATTGATGGTCGCGGCGAGCGTCTCAAGGCCGACAGGGCCGCCGTTATAGAAGTCTATAATGCTTTTGAGCATGCGCCTGTCAAGCGCGTCAAGGCCGAGCCTGTCGACCTCCAAGCCGAGCAGGGCCTTGTCAGCAACATCTTTTGTTATAACACCGTCGGCCATGACCTGCGCATAGTCGCGCACGCGGCGAAGGAGCCTGTTTGCGATTCGCGGCGTACCGCGGGAGCGCGAGGCAATCTCATACGCGCCCTCCGGCTCAATCTCCACATTGAGTATACCGGCTGAGCGCTCAACAATCTTTTTCAGTTCCTCCGGTGAATACAGCTCAAGGCGCAAAGTGACGCCAAAGCGGTCACGCAAGGGCGCTGTAAGCTGGCCGGAGCGCGTTGTTGCGCCTATCAGCGTAAAGTGCGGCAAGTCCAGATGTATGGAGTTTGCCGAGGGGCCCTTGCCGAGGATGATGTCAATGGCATAGTCCTCCATAGCGGGGTACAAAATCTCCTCATAGGCGCGGTTCAGGCGGTGTATCTCGTCGACAAAGAGTATGTCGCCCTCATTGAGATTTGTAAGCATCGCTACAAGATCACCCGGCTTTTCGATTGCCGGGCCGGAGGTTATGCGCATATTCACGCCCATCTCATTTGCGATAACCGCGGCGAGCGTAGTTTTGCCCAAGCCCGGAGGCCCGTGCAAAAGCACGTGGTCAAGCGGCTCATTGCGCATTTTAGCCGCGTTGATGAAAATATATAAGTTGTCCTTGGCTTTCTGCTGGCCGATATACTCCGTTATGGTTTTTGGGCGCAGTGAACCCTCGGCACTGTCCTCAGGCAGGCTTGCCGCTGTGGTTATTATTTCTTCGTTTGCGTCCTCAGAAAAGTTTATGCTCATCTTCCGCTCCTGCTCACTTCACCATGCGCTTGAGCACGGCTTTAATTATCTGCTCGGCATCCATGCCGTTTATATCTATGGTTTTCAAAACCGGCGATATCTCCGCCGTGCTGTAGCCCAGCACGGACAGCGCCGTCAGCGCGTCGTTCAAATTGCCGTCCTTTACACCGGCGGCCACGGCGGCAGCGGGCATCTGGAAGTCATTTTGTGAGCCGAGCTCTTTACTGATTTTATCCTTGAGCTCCAAAATGACACGCTGTGCTATTTTTTTGCCTATGCCTGGCGCAACCGTGAGCGCTTTCTCGTCATTATTCATTATTGCCAGGGCCAGTCCCTCAGGCATATTGTACGAGAGAATTGACAGCGCCGCCTTCGGCCCAATGCCGGATACGCCCGTCAGCATATTAAAGCAGCGCCGCTCCGCCTTAGTGGAAAAGCCATAAAGGTCAAAGTTATTCTCCCCTATCGCCTCAGCAACATAGAGCTTAGCTTTAGTATTCAGCTTGAGCGAAGCAACGGTATTCGCCGTCACATTCAGGCCAAAGCCAACCCCGCTGCAGTCAATTACAGCAAGATTCGGCTCAAGCTCGGCAACGGTGCCTTCTATATGGTGGAACATTCGTCCCTCTCCCCCTTGTACAATAATGATGTTGAACTGCGCGCATGGCATAGGGCCAGCGCCACAGCGTCCGCCGCGTCGTCAGGCTTCGGCGGCGCGGACAGCGAGCATATGCGTTTTACCATGTCCATGACCTGCCGCTTTTCCGCGCGGCCATAGCCGACCACCGCCTGCTTTACTTGCAGCGGCGTATATTCATACACCTGCACCCCGGCCTTCCGGCAGGCCAAAAGGATAACTCCTCTGCCGTGTGCCACGGCAATACCTGTGGTGATGTTGGTGTTAAAAAAAAGCTCCTCAATCGACACCGCGTCCGGCTTGAATAAATCAAGCAGGCTGCACATGTCGTCATATATAAGCTCCAGACGTGAAGAGAGGCTTGTGTGCGCGGGAGTTGTAATAACGCCGCATTTTACAAGCCTGTACTCCCGCCCGGCAAAATCCACCACGCCGAAACCGATTGTAGCTATTCCGGGGTCAATGCCCAAAATCCGCATTAAATCACATCCTATATGGATTTTATCATAACAGCGCTTCAATATCAACTCAAAATGAAAAACCGACGCCTCTCAGCATCGGTATACCATTTAGGAGAAAGAATTAGATGAAAGATGTAATAAAAGTCTCATGAATCAGGCTCTGGGATGGGCTCTATTGTAAACATCCTTGAGCTGCTTTTTAATCAGGTGCGAATAGACCTGAGTGGAGGAAATATCTGAGTGCCCCAGCATCTCCTGTATGGCGTGGATATCCGCGCCGTTTTCCAGCAAATGCGCGGCAAAGGAATGGCGCAGAGTATGCGGGGTGATGTCCTTTTCAATACCGGCCTTTTTCTGGTAGTATTTGATTATCTTCCAAAATCCCTGACGGGACATGCGCTCGCCGCTGACGTTGACAAAAAGCGACTGCTCGTCAGGCGTGGCTATCATCTGCGGTCTTACAAGCGTTACATATTCGCTGACAGCCTTTATTGCCGCTGGGTAGAGCGGGATAACGCGCTCTTTATTGCGGCTTTCACAGCGGATAACACCTGCGGTGAGGTTGACATCGGTGATGTTTAGGTCTATAAGCTCTGTCACTCTGATACCGGTGGCGTACAGAAGCTCCAGCATAGCCTTGTCTCTGTAGCCCTTGGCGTCAATGCACTGCGGCTGCTCAAGCAGGGTTTCAACTTCTTTGCTCGTGAGTATCTGAGGGAGCTTTTGTGTGCTCTTTTCAGGCACAAGCTTCAGCGCCGGGTTGAATTTGAGATACTGCTTTATGCAGAGGTTAGTGTACATGGACTTAATGGAGGCTATGCTCCGTGACACTGTAGCAACAGACTTGCCCGCCGCGCGCAGATGCTCTATGTAATCGCCAACATCTTCTTCGCTCGCGCTCTCAATGCTGCTGTTCGTGTGGGTGTCAAGATAATCGCAGTACTGGCGTATATCACGCAGATACGAGCTGACTGTATTGGAAGATGCCTTTTTTTCATCTCTCAGATACTTTTCAAATATTTCAATAATCTCCGCGTTCGACATACTGATGCCCTCTCTAAGAAAAAGATTGAATATATATAAACTCTGCCGCAACCAGATTATGTATAAGAACTTATGCGGCAAAAGACTGATTTAACTTAGCTTTGCGCGATTCTGACTGCTTGAGAAATAAATTTTCAATTTACATAACTGATTCACTGGTAACAATATATTACACTTTGAAGTAAAAATCAAGTCTTTTTTTACTTTTTTGCAAAATAATTTTTATTTATGTTAACTTTTGTTTCTTTTTGGACGCTATTTTTAGTGGTTATTTGATTCTTTTTCGAGCAAACACACAATATATAGTGAAAAATAATTTCAAAAATAAACAAAATTATTTTTTGCTTTTATGTAAATCAATTTTCACCTTTCCCCTGCGCTGTGCCGATGACTTCTTGGCACCACCCAAAAAGAAAACACTGCCGAAAAGTGCTCCGCTCACGCTGAAAGCGGCCACACTGAGCACTCCATCAGGCTCAATGCTGCGCCCTGAGATAATATAGCCGAGCGTCAGGGCAAATATTGTTATGGTAACTCCTGCAACAAGACCTGTATAAACACAGCCTTTCTTCCTCGCGCGTATTGCCGCCGCGCCCGCCGCAAGCGCCGTTAAAAAGCTGAGCGCGGAGTTAATGTAACCAAGCCCTTCCTCCCCCATGCCTGAAATATCGACACAGGCACTTGCCGCCGCGAGCAGTACAATGGAAGAAGCAAGCCACGCGGTGAACGCCGCCAACAGAAAGCGCGCGTCTACCTCTATTTTATTTTTGAACACAAAAATACCCCCCTGACA
>CAUABY010000187.1 GCA_958427375.1 uncultured Eubacteriales bacterium | reverse complement strand
CTTTGAAGCCGCATGGGCGTTTTTCTGCCCGTCAAAACCGTGTGTGTCCTTGTCTACCGATGCCAGGCTGTATTATTCGTCCTTTGCCCAGCCGTAGGTGCATTTGACGGCCTTATTCCAGCCTGCAACCTTCTTATCGCGTTCGGTGGGGGTGATTTCAGGCCCAAAAACCTTATCGATTGCCCAGTTATTGACAACATCCTCTTTGCTCTTCCAGTAGCCCACCGCGAGACCGGCGAGGTAGGCCGCGCCCATGGCGGTAGTCTCGACACACACCGGGCGGTTGACGGGAGCCTGTATAATATCTGACTGCATCTGCATGAGGAGGTTATTCGCCGATGCGCCGCCGTCGACCTTGAGTGCCGCGAGGCGGATGCCTGAGTCGGCCTCCATGGCCTTGACGACGTCATACACCTGATAGGCGAGGGATTCCAGCGTTGCGCGGATTATATGGTACTTGTTGACGCCGCGGGTCAGGCCGACGATAGCGCCGCGGGCATAGGGATCCCAGCGCGGCGCGCCGAGGCCAGTGAAAGCCGGGACGACATAACAGCCGTTGGTGTCTTTGACCTTGCGGGCAAAATACTCGGAGTCCGAAGCGGAGTCAACCACGCGCAGTTCATCACGAAGCCACTGCACGGCAGAGCCCGCAACGAAAATGGAGCCTTCAAGCGCATACTCCACCTTGCCGTCAATACCCCAGGCGATGGTGGTGACAAGGCCGTTTTTGGAAAACACGGGCTTGTCGCCGGTATTCATCAGCAAAAAGCAGCCGGTGCCGTATGTATTCTTCGCGTCGCCCGCGGTGAAGCAGGTCTGTCCAAAAAGCGCAGACTGCTGGTCGCCCGCGGCACCGGCGATGGTGATAGGTGAGCTGAAAAGGCCGGGCGCGGTTTCTCCATAGACACAGCTTGAGGGCTTGACCTCAGGCAGCATGCACTCCGGGATATCAAGCTCTTTCAAAATCTCCTCGTCCCACTTGAGGTCGATTATATTATAGAGCATCGTGCGTGAGGCGTTGGAGTAGTCCGTTACATGAACCTTGCCGCCGGTGAGTTTCCAGATAAGCCAGGTTTCCACCGTGCCGAAGAGCAGTTCGCCGTTTTCAGCCTTCTCACGCGCGCCTGGCACATTTTCAAGTATCCAGCGAATCTTGGTGCCGGAGAAATACGGGTCGATTACAAGGCCGGTTTTTGCGCGGTAGCTGTCGGTCAGCCCCTTTGCCACGAGTGAGTCACAGTATTCCGCAGTGCGTCTGTCCTGCCAGACAATGGCGTTATACACCGGCTCGCCGCTGTTCTTATCCCAGACGATGGTCGTCTCACGCTGGTTTGTGATGCCGATTGCGGCAATGTCCGCCGCTGTGACGCCGAGCCTTGCCATCGCCTCACCCGCGACAGAATACTGAGATAGCCAAATCTCATTCGCGTCATGCTCGACCCAGCCGGGGTGCGGGAAATACTGCGTGAACTCCTTCTGAGATACGCTGCATATCTGCCCGTGCTGGTTGAAGAGGATGCAGCGGTTGCTCGTCGTGCCGGAGTCGAGTGCCATTACATACTTTGCCATATATTTTCCTCCTGAAAATTTTAATCAGATTACATGTATTTTGATTATAACATCTTTTCACACATCTGTGTAGATGCAATCGCGAAAAATTGACAAAAAATACAGCCGCACATTTTGTGCGGCTGTAAAGGCAAGTATTAAATCAAAGCGTTTTGAGGATATTGTGCAGCTCGTGTACGTCGGCCAAGACAAAGTCGGGCTTGCGCTCGGCCTCGTCCACCATCTTCTGCGTGGTCTCGCCGGAGAGGACGAGCACGGACACACTGCCGGCATTCTGCGCAACAGCTATATCGGTATAGAGCCTGTCTCCGACGGCGCAGATATTCTCATTGGGAATACCCGTCATGGTGGAGATAACGTCTATCATGTTGCGGTTGGGCTTGCCGATATAGTTCGGCTCAACACCGCTGGAGGCCGTGAGCAGGGCGCAGATGCTGCCACAGTCGGGCAGGACCTCATCCGCGGGCATGGGGCAGACCCAGTCGGGATTTGCGGCGATAAATGCCGCTCCGCGGCGGAGGTAGTGACAGGCGCGGTCAAGCTTTTCATACACAAGCTCGGTATCAAAGCCCTGCACAACCACGTCAACATCTTCAACATCCGTATGGCCGTTATCGTCATTAACGATATTGATGCCATAGCTGACAAGCTCGCGGTAGAAAGCCTTTGTACCAGCAAGGTACACACTCGCGCCGGGGTAGCGCTGATTGAGATACATGCCGGTCGCCATGCCGGAGGTAAATACATTCTCCGCCTCGCAGGGGAAGCCAAGGCGGCGCAGGCGGGTTATATAGTCCGTGCCCGCGCGTGAGGAGTTATTGGTGAGATAGATGAATTTTCTGCCGAGACGCGGCAGATCCTCCATCAGCTCTATCGCGCCGTCATAAACATTGTCGCCAAGATAGAGCGTGCCGTCCATGTCAAAAAGGAAGAGCTGAGTTTTTTTGAGTTTATCGAAGTTCATATAGGCTCCTGTATTTATTTATATTTCCTGGGGCTTGGGGAGAGCTGAACATGCGTTGCATGTTCAGCTCTTGTGAGATTTTACTTTATGAGTCTGGTCATTCTGGCAAAGGTGAGGCGGTTGCGGATTGCGGAGGAGATATCAAGGAAGTCCCCGCGTACGCTCTCGTCTATATCAAGCTCGGCAAGAGAGTGCTTTGCGCCAATCTTAGTGTAAAGCTCAATCAGCTCGTCCGCACTGGGGATGGTATTGATAATCTCGCGGATTTCCTGCCAATGAAGCTTGATGTTTTCGGAGTCAAAGGTCTTGAGAACGTCATTCTCGTTCTCCTTGAGGATGCCGTCGGCCAGATCGCCGAACTCCCAGCGGACCCAGTTCTCATCAATGGGCTCGAAAGGCTTGACCTCGATAGTCTCGCGCTGTGCAAACTCGTGATAAGCTCTTGCGCACATGATGGTGCCGATGCCAACGCACTCGCCGTGCATACCGTGTGCTTTCTCAAATCCGCGCGGCTTCATCTCAACAAGGTGGGCAACAAGGTGCTCAGCGCCGGAAGCGGCGCGGCTGTTGGAGAGAATCTGCATGGTCAGACCGGAAAGCATCTGGGTATAGGCCATGGCCTCATAGTCGGGCGCTTTGCCGTCAGCCAAGTCATGGGCGCAGCGAACCATAATGTCAAGTGCTTCCTGAGCCATGTCGCAGACCTTCTGGCAGAAGTACTCACCGGAGACGAGGTGGGCAATCTTCCAGTCAGCGATGGAGACGTACTTTGCCATGATGTCTTGAACACCGGCGATAGTGAGGAACATAGGCGCACCGGCGACGATGTCCATGTCGCAGATAACAGCGTCCGCCGCCTGCATGGGGATGGACTTCTTCTGTCCGTCAATGATGATGGAGCAGATATCGGCGGTAAAACCGTCAGAAGATACTATAGTGGGCACGGCGACAAAGGGAATTCCGAGCTTGTAGGCGCTGTAGCGGGCAAAGTCCATCAGAGTGCCGCCGCCGACAGTGACGATGTAGTCAGGCTTGCGGGTGAGGAGCTTCATCATGTCCTCTATCATGCCCTTCTCGCTGTGGAGCCCCTGAGCCTCAAGCACTATTTCCTGATCGGCGGGAATGTGCGTGACGGAGGGAAGATTGTAAGTATTCGTATCATATATTACCGTGCGGAAGCCGGACAGGCCACTGTCGGCCATATACTTATCAAAATTTTTCAGTGCGCCATACTCGCAGACAACGAGCTTTGTGCGCAGTTCATGGTCACGCCCGCATTCGCAGGCGCCGGTGTACTTTGTGCAGTCAAGAATCATTTTACTCATCCTCCAAATTTTGTGTTTTGCCGTAATTTTGCCGCAGTGCGGCATATTTCCTGCTCGCATTTGCAACATTGCCCTTAAAACTTACAAATTTCAATGAACAAATTGTAAATACCGTAGTTGATTTATATTTTACCACAGCCGTGTACATTTGTCCACGAGCGTTTAGAAAAATATTGCAGTTTCCGCGCAAAATACTTGACCGTGGGCTTTTATGGCTCACGGTCAAGTTTTATAATATTATGTTAACTATATTATGTTTATTTTTTGCTGACTATATGCTCTTTGTCCTTATAGATGCTGTTAGCGGGGATAACGCCGCGGACACAGGAGGTCGGGTAGACATTTGAACCACGGCCAATGATGGTGCCGGGGTTCAGAACGCTGTTGCAGCCGACTTCGAC
>CAUABY010000186.1 GCA_958427375.1 uncultured Eubacteriales bacterium | reverse complement strand
TTTCCTCAAGTCGCTTGAAGATTTGATGCATGGAGAATCCCTCAGGTATCACAACGCTTATTGTAACAGTGGCGCCGGAGCCTGTCTGCATATTTTTTATAAGCGCGCGGTAATCATACGAGGATTCGAGCTCATACTCACCGGGGTCGACCTTCGTATCGGCGTGTGAGAGCTTACAAAAGGCCTCAAAAAGCCATTTATACTCAATCAGGCCGGCGGACTTGAGCTCGTCCGCGATATAAGAGATATCCGCGCTCGTCACGCGCTCGGTGCCGGTTTTATTTCCGTCCTCATCAAAAGTGTCCACCGTCTCTGACTCGAAAATCGACATGGGCAGAGACACAACGGCGGAAAAATCATCCTTATTAAGAGCAAGGGCGTCACTCGCCGCCATCCATGCGACGCAGGCGAGCACTACGCTCACGCAGAGGATAAAGACAAAGAACATCAAGCCGCCCAGGCAGCCGGAGCGATACTCGTGGTTTTGCCTGATG
Organism: uncultured Eubacteriales bacterium; assembly: GCA_958427375.1. Classification (GTDB taxonomy): domain Bacteria; phylum Bacillota; class Clostridia; order Oscillospirales; family Oscillospiraceae; genus Limivicinus. The sequence continues at coordinate 3,785 of CAUABY010000186.1, read as the reverse complement.
GGACGATAGTCGCGCTCAGATGGTTTGTCCCCGGTATAATTGGCGCGTCCGTCGCGGCCTTCATCCATGAAGAGCTTATCCACCGGCTTCTCTCTGCGCGAGGCGGAACGCTCATCTTTTCGCCCGGTGTCACCGGCCTGAGCGGCGGTGCGGCTCTTCTTATCTTCTTCGTCAAATATTTCGTTGACCTTATCTATATTGTCAGACATCTAAAACCTCCTGACCGAATCGCTGTATATTGTCACAGCGAGGTGGAAAAACGCATATTATAGCACGAGCTTAGAAAAGCTCGGTACCAGCAACTTCACACAGCCTCCGCCACCGCGCTGGGCGGCAGGTGGAATATAATTTCAAGCGCGGAGAAAGGGCTAAAACTATGTTTTGCAATAACGGATGCGGCAATAGCTGCCTTTGGATCATCATCCTCATTATAATTCTCTTCTGCTGCTGCGGAAACAATTCCGGCTGTGGCTGCGGTGGCGGTGGCTGCAACTGCGGCTGCGACAACAGCAATAACTGCGGTGGCTGCGGCTGCGGCTGCTGACCTACAGCAGGGGGGCTTCGCAAGAAGCCCCTTTTATTTTTTCAGTTCATTCAAAACCGCGGCATATATCTCATCGTTTATATCCTCCATACTGCGTTCAACGCCGTTTTCAAGCTGAGAAACACAAGTCCAGCCGAAGTGCGTGGCCGCCATCTTCGCCGTGTGCAGGCAGCGCTTGAGATACCCAATGTCGCGCTCATGTATGTCGGCGTGGGTATCGGTCGCGTCCTCGCGGCGCTTCATGCGGGCGAGCGAGGTGTCAATATCCACATCAAGATATATCACAAGATCAGGCTTTGGCAGCCCCATTATGCCGTGCTCGATACCCGCCAGCCATGAGAAAAACGCGGGCAGCTCATCATCACTGAGCTTTGAGCCCTGATGCACCGCGTTTGAGCTGACGTATCTGTCGGATATGATAAGCCCGCCGTTTTCGTATATTTTACCCCAATCCGTGCGGTATGAAGCATAGCGGTCAACCGCGTAGAAGATTGAGGCGGCATAGGCGTTTACATCATTCGGATTGGTGCCGAACTCGCCGCTGAGATACATGCGTATAAGTGCGCTGCTCTCATTATCATAGCGCGGGAACACAATATGATTATAGTCTATTCCGTCCTTTTCCATTCGTGAGCACAGAAGGCTGTACTGGGATGACTTCCCGCTGCCGTCTATGCCCTCTAAGACTATCAGCTTACCCTGAGACATTTTATTCTCCTTTGGTATACCCTGCGCGAAACGCGAAATATACCCATGTTGATTTTATCCAAAAACGCGCTTTAAAAGCGCGGCACTCGCCATGCGCGGTACTTTAAGCGCGGCCTTCGGGTCATGCGAAAAGCTCTTTATAAAGCCCTGTTCGCGGCGCTTGTCTTTCCGATCAGCCGCGTCGCCGATGCACAAGACCATGGCGGCGTTGAGCTGAGAATAGGTCTTGTTGATCCAAAGCTCCTGCTTCGGCGAAGACAGGCAGACAAGCAGCAAATCAGGGCAGGCAAGATTGATTTGCTCAATAAGCTCCTCATCGTCCACGAACTGCCCGTCTGCCGCACCCGCAATTTTTAAGCCCGGATAGCGCAGGGCATAGCGCTGTGCCTGCTCATTCACTTCCCGCGGCCTGGAGCCGAGCAGGAAGAAGCTTCTTCCCTCGCTGCTCAGTCTGGCAAGCAGCGCAGAAGCAAAATCCACGCCGCTCATCTTGTGGTGCAGCGGCTCACCCAAAATCTCAGCGGCGGCAAATATGCCCCTGTCCCCCGCTAAAACCAGCGAAGCTTCTCTGAAAGCCTCCATAAGGCGGCGGTTTTTGCGCGCGGCAAGCACTGTGTCAGAGTCTGGGACGAGCACATATCCGCTGTCCTGTGCTTCCATCATGCGCATAGCGTATTCAACGGCTCCCGCTATGTCCGTGTCGCCGTATTTAATTCCGAGAATGTTGATTTCCTTCATATATTACTGAATACCTCGCCGATTTTCTCGTGTATCACAAGGTCGGCCCTGTTGTCATACGGGGTCTCGCTGAGGTTGACAAGTACAAGCTTATTTCCGCGGTAATAGTTTATAAGCCCAGCGGCGGGATAGACATTCAGCGATGTGCCGCCGATTATGAGTACATCAGCCTTGCGTATGTAGTCTATGGCGCTGTACATAATTTTATCGTCCAGCGGCTCTTCATAGAGAACGATGTCCGGGCGGATAACGCCGCCGCATCCGCAACGAGGCACGCCGGTACCCTTGTTGATAACATCCGCGTCATACTTTTTCCGGCAACGCGAGCAATAGGCACGCAGGATGCTGCCGTGCAGTTCGAGCACGTTCCTGCTCCCCGCCGCCTGATGCAGCCCGTCAATATTCTGCGTGATGACGGCTTTCAATTTGCCATCAGCCTCAAGCTCAGCAAGACGCAGATGCGCGCGGTTCGGCTTCACGCCGTCCACAACCAGCTTTTCCCTGTGAAAACGATAGTATTCCTCCGGGTCGCGCGCAAAAAATGTGCGGCTGAGTATTGTCTCAGGCGGGTACTTCCATTTTTGATTGTACAGCCCGTCAACACTGCGAAAGTCTGGTATACCGCTCTCCGTGCTCACACCCGCACCGCCGAAAAACACAATATTGCCGCTCGCCGCGACCATATCTCTAAGCTTTGCAATACTCTCGTTCATTTAAAAGCTCCTCCCCGGAGTTTTAATTTATATCCGACCTTTGACTTTGTCCATTATGCCGTCGAAAACTTCAGTGCAGTGCTGATATGTCAGCTCATTTTCACGGCGCACGACAAAGCGGTAAGTCTCGTCAACGCTTCTATTGCTCATGCCGACAACGTAAATCATGCCGGACTTTATCGCCCCCATCGCAAGCTCCGCACCGGAAGCGATATACTGCACGGCCTCATCCGGGCACTGCTCAATAAGCTCAGCCATAAGCTCAAGGCACTGCCCCATCATGTTCACAACCTCCGCCGGGATGCAGGACGCTGTCTGCAAGGAGGCTTCAATGTGCTGCTCGTTTCCCTCCTGCATAGCCTTTCTCAGCGGGGCGCGGCTTTTCACGTCCTCGTCGATAAGGTGTACCATGTAGGTGCGCATCGTCTCCAGATTGCGCAGAATATAGTCAAGCCGCTCGCTGCTGCCTGTCTTTTCCGCCGTGACTGCCGCCGCGCGCTTCATTAAAGCCACAGCGCTCGCCGCGGTGAGGGCGGCGGCACTGCCGGTGTCAAGGCGGCTGTCCGGCTCGCTGAGAAGCTTTGTCAGTTCCTCCGGCGCCTTGGTTTTATAAACTTCAATCACTATTTTTTCCGCCATAAGATTACCTCCGCCTTATTCTCTGTTAAACTCTCTGAGCACTAAGCCCTCGTTTTTCTGAATCGCCCAGCCCACGCACCACTCGGATGTGAACAAAAGCAGGTTATTGCCCTTGAAGTCCTGCACCCACTTGGTGTCACTCGTTAGATTGAGCGCGCCTATGTCAATCCCCTCGTTATCCACCCAGCGCACGAGCTCATAAGGCATATCGCGCCGGCGTATATCCACGCCGTACTCCGTCTTGAGCCTGTACTCAAGCACCTCAAATTGCAGCACGCCAACGACGCCCACAACCACTTCCTCTACGCCTGTGTACGGCTCGTGGAAAATCTGGATTGCGCCCTCCTGCGCTATCTGCATGATGCCCTTTTCAAACTGCTTGCGCTTCATGGTGTCAACACGCTCAATCGCGGCAAAATGCTCCGGCGCGAAGGTGGGAATGC
>CAUABY010000185.1 GCA_958427375.1 uncultured Eubacteriales bacterium | reverse complement strand
AATTATCTCACCGACGGGTGCAAAGCAGTTTTAACAGAGCAAATTTTTCTCAAGACAAGGCAAGCGGCGCAGGTAATATCCGTTGATATTGCCAAGCCACTTAACGAAGTATTGGGGAAAATTGGCCTGTTAAAACCGGCATAGTCCGGCTCTCGTCTGCTTAATATTGTTCACACAAGGTCTATCATTTTTGCTTTGGGGGTGGTATAATATTTTATTATAGAGAATTTTGCGGCGGAGGTAGTTTATGGAGATTTCAAGAGAAGAAATACTGCCCGGCGTGGGACTTACCTGTCTGCGCTCGGACAAGTTCAAAACCGCATGTATAAGCCTCTCCCTGCTGACCCAGCTCACGCGCGAGACGGCCTCGCTCAACGCGCTCATACCCTTTGTTCTGCGCCGTGGCACGACGCAGTACCCGGACATGGAGGCGCTCTCGCGCAAGCTTGACGAGCTGTACGGCACGGCCATCGAGCCGGCTGTGCGCCGCGTGGGCGAGATACAGTGCGTCGGCTTTTACGCAAGCTTGCCGGAGCCGGACTTCATTCCCGGCAAGCAGGACGTTCTGCGCGACACGGCGGAGCTGATGGGTCAGCTTCTGCTTGCCCCGGCCACGCGCGGCGGGCTTTTTATACCGGAATATGTCGACAGCGAGCGCGCCAAGCTCCTTGAGCTTATACGCAGCCGCGTAAACGACAAGCGCGGCTATGCTGTGCAGCGCTGCCTTGAGGAGATGTGCTGTTTTGAGGACTACTCCGTCAGCCGTTACGGCAGTGAGGAAGAGTGTGAGGGCATACACTACCGCAAGCTCACCCGCCGCTACCGCGACCTTTTGAAGTCGAGCCCTGTGGAAATCTTCTACTGCGGCCGCTGTGACGACAAACGCGTGGCACGCATCATACGTGACTCTTTTGCCGCCCTGCCCCGCGCCGAGATTGACTATGAGATAGGTACTGACGTGCGCATGAACTCCGTTGAGGACGATGCGCGCTATGTTGAGGACAAGATGGCCGTCACGCAGGGCAAGCTTGTTATTGGCTTCCGCCTCGGTGACATCATGGACGACCCGGACATTGCCGCCATCCATATTTTCAACGCCGTGTACGGCAGCGGCAGCACCTCAAAGCTCTTTATGAACGTGCGCGAGCGGCTTTCGCTGTGCTATTACGCGGGCTCGGCCATCGATATCCACAAGGGGATTATGATAGTCTCCTCCGGTATTGAGTTTGATAAATTTGACGAGGCTAAGGCCGAGATTCTCGCCCAGCTTGATGAGATTAAAAAAGGCAATATCACCGACAGTGAGCTGCGGTCGGCCAAGTCCGGCATTTCCTCCATCCTCCGATCGGATATGGACAGTCAGGGCGAGCTTGAGGGCTTCTACCTCTCGCAGACGCTGATGGGGCTTGATTACGGGCCGATGGAGCTTGCCCAGTTAGTGGAGAACGTCACAAAAGAGGACGTTATAAAAGTGGCTGAGAGCGTTGAGTGCGACCTTGTGTATTTCCTCAAGGGCGGCGGCGAGGCTGAGTATGCGGAGGAGGATTTTGAAGATGGAGAGAACTGAATATAAAAATATAGGCGAAGTGCTCTACTCCTCCACGCTCCCCAACGGGCTGAGACTGCGCGTTGTGCCGAAGCCCGGCTTCAACAGCTTTTACGCCGTATTTGCTGCGGATTACGGTGGGGCGCACCGTGTATTTGAGCTGAACGGCGAGCGTATTGAGACCCCCGCGGGCGTGGCGCACTACCTTGAGCACAAGATGTTTGACATGCCCGACGGGGATAACGCCCTCAACATTCTCACCGCAAACGGCGCTGATCCCAACGCTTTCACTTCCAGCGGCATGACCGCCTACCTCTTCCAGTGTACCGAGCATTTTGAGGACAACCTGCGCATGCTGCTGCACTTTGTTTCCACGCCCTACTTCACACCGGAGACCGTGCAGAAGGAGCAGGGCATAATCGGGCAGGAGATTATGATGGGCGAGGATAACCCCGCCATGATACTCTACTACAACCTGCTCGGCCTTTTATATGACCACCACCCCATACGTGACCGCGTGGCGGGTTCTGTTGAGAGCATTGCCGAGATTACTGACAAAACGCTCTATGACTGCCACCGCGCCTTTTATGCGCCTTCAAACATGACCCTTTGCATTGAGGGTGACGTTGACCCCGCGCTCATGGAGCGCATCGCGCTTGAGGAGCTGCCGGGTGAGCTGAGAAGCGTGCCCAGGGCGGACTTCGGCACTGATGAGGGGGAGCTGCCGGTGGGTCAGTATCTGCGCGAGGAGATGCCGGTGTCCGCGCCGCAGTTTTTGATAGGCGCGAAGCTCAAGCCCGCGCCCGCCGGTGAGCCGATACTGCGCCAGAGGCTTGTTTCGCTGCTTGCAATGCGGCTTTTGGCAGGCTATTCCTCCCCGTTTTACACGCGGCTCTACTCAGAGGGGCTTTTGAACCGCGACTTTGACTATGAGGTGGATTTCTCCGCCGGGACGGCAAGCATAATCATCGGCGGAGAGAGCGCCGAGCCTGAGCGGGTTTTGGACGAGCTCAAGGCCGAGGTCACGCGCATATCGCGCGAGGGCTTTGACGCGGCGGCCTTTGAGCGGGCAAAGCGTGCATCTCTCGGCGCGCGTCTACGCGGCCTGGAGGATTTCGACAACGTGTGCGTGTCGCTTGCCGAGGGCGTATTTGACGGCTTCTGTGCGCTTGACTCCGTGGCGCTTCTGGAGAGCGTAACCAAGGCCGAGTGCGAGGCGTTTGTGTGCAAGAAGCTTGCGCCGGAACGTCTGGCACTGGCCGTTATCGCGCCGGGGAAGGAGTAAAGAGACAGTATGTTTCCCATTCTTATGCAGACTATTCAGAGAGATTCCGACATCAGATACCCCATGCAGGTGGATATTGCGCTCAATCCGCCGTCATATATCACCCTTTTCGGGCGGGATATCTATTTTTACGGCATACTCATCGCAATCGGCTTCATGCTCGCAATCTTATACTGTACGCACACCTGCGCGGACTTCGGCATAAAAGAGAATGACTTCTATGATGTTGTCATCTGGCTCATCCCGCTCTCCATCGTGGGCGCGCGGCTCTATTTTGTGCTCTTTAACCTTTCCGATTATCTCGCGCGCCCGGCGGAGAATTTCGCCGTCTGGCACGGCGGGCTTGCAATTTACGGCGGCGTTATCGCGGGCGCGCTCGTCATCCTCTGCGTGTGCAGGCACAAGAAGCTGCCTGTCGCCGCGATGCTCGACCTTATTGTTTACGGGCTTTTGATTGGGCAGATTATTGGCCGCTGGGGTAATTTCATGAACCGCGAGGCTTTCGGCGCGGAGACGGAGATTTTCTGCCGCATGGGGCTCACCGCGCCCGACGGCACCACAATTTTTGTACACCCGACTTTTTTGTACGAGAGCCTGTGGAATCTTGCCGGGCTTATCTCCCTTATTGTTTTTAAAAACAAGGGTCGGCGGCGCTATGACGGGCAGTGCGCGCTCATTTATTTCTTTTGGTACGGCCTCGGTCGGGCTTGGATTGAGGGACTTCGCACAGACAGTCTCTATATCGGCTCGACCGGTATCCGTGTGTCGCAGGCGCTTTCAATCGCGCTTGTGCTCATATCTTCGGCAGTTTTGATAATTCAGGGTCGGAAAAATCATCCGGCCGAGGCGCTGTACGTTAACCGCGTCAAGGCCGCCCAAGCGGCGGAAAACGCGGGCGAAGGACAGCAGGAAACTTAAATTGGAGGGAAAATCAAAATGGCAGATTACAAGGACATCATCAGCGGAACCATCAAAAACATCGCGGGCAAGGTCAAGGAAGTTGCCGACAGCGGCGCTGTGCGCAGCATCTATGAGCAGGGCACCGAGCGCGCCAAGTCTTACGCCAACATCGCCAAGCTCACGCTTGAGCTCAACGGCGACACTGAGGAGTTAAAGCGTGTCTATACTGAGATTGGCAAGCTCTATTTCGAGGAAAACCGTGAAAATCCCGAAGGCTTCTTCACCGCGCTCTTCGCGCAGGTTGAGGAGATAAACGCGCGCATCCGCGAGAAAGAGGACATTATCAGCGAGTTTCGCGCCAACGCAGAGACCGCAAAGTGCCCCGATATCGACGTTGAAGTAGGCGAGTTTGAGGAAGTTGTTGACAGCACCGAGGCTGACGGCTCCGGCAAGACCGAGGACTAAGCTACATAGCGCAGTGCTGTGTGACCGCAAATCAGGGGAAGCCGAAAAGGCTTCCCCTGACTGATGTGTTATGCGGCTGGTTTGTTATTGAAAATATCCGTCGCGTTTAGTGTGTACTTTTGTCAGCGATGCAAAAGTTTTATCTCTGCGTTTGACAATGCAATATGAATTTGATATAATGCCGTGTGCAAAGTTATACTAAAATATGTGCCCGTAGCTCAGTTGGATAGAGCGTCAGACTCCGACTCTGAAGGTCGCAGGTTCGACTCCTGTCGGG
>CAUABY010000184.1 GCA_958427375.1 uncultured Eubacteriales bacterium | reverse complement strand
CCGCTCTTTGTCATCATCAATTCGTATACCACGGGGCTCTCAGCCTCGGTGCTTTCATATGTCACCGAGAGTATCTTCACCAAAAAATTCGGCGGCAAATCAGACGCGCAGGAGCTTGGCCTGCCTGTCACGGAGTCCGGCCTGTGCCTGCCCTGCGGCGCAACCTGCCGCTGGGAGCGCTGATAATTAATCAGGAGCATGCGTAAATGAGCATAATCAGCTTTGAAAATGTACACTATACCTACCCCGGCGACGATACGGAGTCGCTGTGCGGCATAGATTTGAATATTGAAGAGGGACAGTTTGTCGCCGTGCTCGGCCATAACGGCTCCGGCAAGTCCACGCTTGCAAAGCACTTAAACGCTATCCTTGTCCCGGACGAGGGCAGAGTGCTGATTGACGGCGTCGATACCGCTGACGAGGACAGGCTCATAGACGTCCGCCGCACGGTCGGCATGGTCTTTCAGAACCCGGATAACCAGATTGTTGCCAGCGTTGTGGAGGATGATGTGGCCTTCGCGCCGGAAAATCTCGGCGTGCCGCCGCAGGAGATACGCGGGCGCGTTGACAAGGCACTCAAGCGCGTTGGCATGTATGAGTACCGCAAGCACGCCACGCATCTGCTGTCCGGCGGGCAAAAGCAGCGCGTGGCGATAGCAGGCGTTCTCGCCATGCAGCCGCGCATCATAGCCCTTGACGAGCCTACTGCCATGCTCGACCCGCAGGGGCGCGGCGAGGTCATCAGCACCGTCACCAAGCTCTGCCGTGAAAACGGGATGACCGTAGTGCTCATCACCCACCATATGGACGAGTGCATTGACGCGGACAGGCTCATCGTCATGTCAAACGGTAAGATTGTGGCCGACGGCAAGCCCGGCGAGGTCTTTACCGACGTTGCGCTCATGGAGCGCGAGGGGCTTGACGTGCCGGAGACGGTGCGGCTCATGTACGAGCTCAATAAAGAGGGCTTTGACCTCCCGCTTGACGCGCTCAGCCCCTGGGACTGCGCGGGGAAGATAGCCGCGGAGCTTAAAAAATAACCGTATTTCAATATAGAGGAAAGCCAATGTCAGAGATAAAAGTTGAGGGGCTCAGCCACGTCTACAGCGCGGGCACCCCTTTTGAAAGAACCGCAATAAACAATATCAGCGTCACCATCCCGCACGGCCAGCTGGTGGGCATCATCGGGCATACCGGCTCAGGCAAGTCCACCTTTATCCAGCACCTCAACGCCCTCCTGCAGCCGACGGCGGGCACCGTTTACTGCGGCGGCAAGGACATAAATGAGGATAAATTCTCCCGCAAGGCCGTGAAGGGCGAGGTGGGTATGGTTTTCCAGTACCCGGAGTACCAGCTCTTCGAGGAGACGGTGTATAAGGACATCGCCTTCGGCCCCAAGAACATGAATCTCGACGCCGCCGAGATTGACGCGCATGTGCGCGAGGCGGCGGGCTTTGTCGGCGTGGACGTTACGCTCTTTGAGCGCTCGCCGCTGGAACTCTCCGGCGGGCAGAAGCGCCGCGTCGCCATTGCGGGCATCATTGCCATGCGTCCGGGTGTGCTCATCCTGGATGAGCCGACTGCCGGACTTGACCCGGCGGGGTGCAGCCAGATTTTGTCCAACATCATGGAGTACAAAGCCAAAACAGGCTCAACCATCATTATCATAAGCCATAATATGGATGATGTTGCGCGTTTTGCCGAGCGCATACTTGTTTTTAACCACGGCAGTATCATCATGGACGGTACACCTGAGCAAATTTTTGATAAGCCGGAGGAGCTTATTGAAATCGGCCTCTCCGTGCCCCACGCGACCGAGCTTGCGATGGAGCTTCGCGCGCGCGGAGTTGACCTGCCCGGCGCTATATATACGCATGAGCAGCTCAAAGCGGCGATAATTGCGGCAAAGGGGGCGGGCGTATGCTGAAAGACGTAACTCTTGGCCAGTTTTTCCCCGGCGATACCATAGTTCACCGGCTTGACGCGCGTACAAAGCTCATCCTCGTCGTGGTGTACATTGTCGGCCTTTTCCAAGCGGTGGGCTGGATATCCTATGCCACTGTAGCGCTGGTCACGGCGGGCTGTATGGCGCTTTCACACATCACGCTGAAAAATATCTTCAAGGGCCTCAAGCCGATGCTCTTCATCATCGTGCTCACCGCCGCGCTCAATATCTTCTATACCCAGGGCACGCCAATCCTGCCCGGCTGGGTCATCACCTGGGAGGGCATAGCCCGCGCGATTCAGATGGTCTTGCGCATAGTGCTGCTTATCACCGGCACCTTCCTTCTGACCTATACCACCAGCCCCATAGCCCTGACGGACGGGCTTGAAATCCTGATGAACCCGCTGAAAAAGCTGCATGTGCCAGTACACGAGATGACCATGATGATGAGCATGGCACTGCGCTTTATCCCCACGCTCATCGAGGAGACGGATAAAATAATGTCCGCTCAAAAGGCACGCGGCGCGGACTTTGAGACCGGCAGTCTCATAGACCGGGCAAAGGCGCTGCTGCCAATCATGGTGCCGCTCTTCGTCTCGGCTTTCCGCCGTGCCGACGAGCTTGCCGTCGCCATGGAAAGCCGCTGTTACCACGGCGGCGAGGGCAGAACGCGCATGAAGCAGCTCAGGTTTGCCGGGCGCGATGCCGCGGCGCTGCTGCTTGGCGCGGCGTTTCTGGCGGGGATGTTCATAATGAAAAGGCTTGGTCTGTGATATGAGGAATATTGCCCTTCGCCTGCGCTATGACGGCAGCCGCTACCACGGCTGGCAGGTGCAGAAAAACGATATAACCGTCGCTCAGACCATGGAAGAGGCGCTTGGCAAAGTCTGCGGCCACCCGGTCAAGCTCACCGGCTGCGGCCGCACGGACGCGGGCGTACACGCCCTGCGCTACTGTGCCAATTTCAAAACTGACAGCCGCATTCCAATTGACCGCTTCCCGCTTGCTATAAACTCCCGCCTGCCGGAGGATATAGCGGTGCAGGCCGCGGCGGAGGCGGAGGAGGGCTTCAACTCAATCTCCTCGTGTATAAAAAAAGAATATATCTACAAAATATTAAATAGTAATATCCGTGACCCATTTTTGGCACAGCGCGTGTGCTTTTATCCGCAGGGCCTGGATATGAGCTTGATGAGCGCGGCGGCCAAGGCCTTTGAGGGCACGCATGATTTCAAGGCCGTGCGCTCCGTCGGCACCGAAACCAAGACCACCGTGCGCACGGTGCATTGGTGCCGCGCGGAAAAAGAGGGGGATATGATAACCATATCCATCTGCGCCGACGGGTTTCTCTATAACATGTGCCGCGCTATGGTCGGTACCATGGTTTACGCCTCCTATGGCAAACTCAGCCCGGAGGATATCCCCGCACTCCTGGAAAAGGGCGACAGGCGGCTGACCGGCCCCACCATGCCTCCACAAGGGCTCTATCTCAACCGCGTGTGGTATGACGGCGCGGTGGGAGATATGTTTATCAGAGATTGATTTTACCAGAGACTTAATATATATTTGTTCACAATTTTGTGTTATAAGTAATACAGCTGCCGCACGGCAGTCAGATTGAAGATAAACCGTCTCGGATGGCAGGGCTCAATTCCCACCCGTCCGGGACAGCAAATACATACAAAAGGTGAGAGTATACATGAAAGCTGCAATAGACATTATTTTGCTTATTATAATAGCGCTGTGTACATGGAACGGCTACAAGAAAGGTCTTATCAGCGGCATTGCCGCGATTTTGGCCATTGCAGTGGCTATCTTCGGCGGCAGTCTCCTGTCCTCGGCCTATGCGCATGAAGTTGTCCCCGCGCTTGAGCCCTTTGTGGACGGTTATATTGACTCGCAGGATAACCGCAGTGCGGTGCTTGAGAGCATGGGCTATGCCGATACCGACTACTCGGTGGAGGATGTGCTCGCTACCGACAGTTCGCTGAAGTATGATTATGCCTATGAGTGCATGCTCAACGTCGGCTTCTACTCGCGCATATCGGAAAAGCTCGCGGTGGACGCGGTGGAGCTTGCGGAGGACAGCGAAATGGATACAACGGACGCCGTTGTCTCGGTCATCTGTGACACCGTGACCTATGTTGGCGGCGTTGTGCTGGGCTTTTTGCTCATCGTCATCTTCCTAACGGCGCTGGCGAACGTGGGCAATCTCTCCCTGCGCCTGCCCAATATGGAAAACCTTGACGAAATCGGCGGCGCGTTAGTCGGCTTTTTGAAGGGCTTCATTTACTGCATCCTGCTCTGCTGGCTTTTGGGCTTCCTCGGCCTTATTATCGGCAGGGAAACGCTTGGTGACACTACGCTTGCCCGCTTCTTCTTAGTTTTTGACTTTTTGACCGGCGCTCTGCTTTGATCCGAATTTACAGAGCCGATTTATATAGTATAGCCTAATTTAATGGCAGATTGGAGAGTATATGCAGCCTACAATGTGTTCACGCTGCGGGAAGAACGTAGCAATAGTTTTCATCACCAAG
>CAUABY010000183.1 GCA_958427375.1 uncultured Eubacteriales bacterium | reverse complement strand
AAATTAGGCTTTCGTATTTTTTTCATTTTCATGATAAAATATACAAATAAAATTTAAGGAGAGGACACTATGCCCAGATTTGGATTTATACATGAGAAGCTGGATATAAAGATCCTTATCCTCTTTATACTCCGACGCCTTCCGGGAACGGTTGACCCGGAAACACTGCTGGACTTGTGCCAATGTGACGGCGGTGTGGGCTATTTTGATTATTCCGACTGCCTCGCGGAGCTCGTGGAGACCAAGCATATTGATGAGGTTGAGGGCGGCTACCGCATCACCGATAAGGGCAAGCGCAATGCTGACGCGGTGGAGAGCAGCCTGCCGTACTCCGTGCGCACCAAGGCCGAGCGCCTGCTCGCGCCTGTGGCCGAGCGCATACAGCGCGACAACATGATAATTACTGAGCATAGCGCGGCCGAGGGCGGGCTCACCGTACACCTTGCTATGTCTGACGGCGTGGGCAAGGTCATTGACATGAGCTTTTTGTGCGGCGATGATGCGCAGGCCAAGCTTATCGAGAAGAACTTCCGCCGCCGCGCGGAGACATATTATCAGCAAATCGTCGCCCTCTTGAGCGAAGAAAATAAAAGTGGAAAATAAAAAGAGGAAAACAAGCTATGAATTCTAAGGTTCCGAACGGCTACAAAAGCCTTTTGAGCATATATGACACGCAAAAGGCCATCAGCCTCTTAAAGCGCCTTTTTGAGGACAGGCTCTGCGCGCTTTTGAATCTCTACCGCGTGTCCGCGCCGCTCTTTGTGGAGGCGGACTCCGGACTGAATGACGATTTGAACGGCGTCGAGCGTCCCGTGTCCTTTGACATACTCCGCTCGGATAAGACCGCGCAGGTCGTGCAGTCTCTGGCGAAGTGGAAGCGCATGGCGCTCAAGCGCTATGGCTTCTATCCCGGTCGCGGTCTTTGCACCGATATGGACGCTGTCCGCCGCGATGAGGACACGCTTGATAATCTTCACTCCGTCTATGTCGACCAGTGGGACTGGGAAAAGGTTATTCTCCCGGAAAATCGGAATATTGATTATCTCAAGTCCACCGTCATGGACATCGTGACTGCCATCTGCGACACGCAGGAGACTATACAGGCCATATACCCCCAGCTTCAGGGGCTGGGCAAGCTTGAGCGCCGCGTAAGCTTCGTCACGGCACAGCAGCTTGAGGACATGTATCCCGACAAAACGCCCAAACAGCGCGAGAATGCCTATGTCAAAGAACATAAGACCGTCTTTATAATCGGCATCGGCGGCGCGCTCAAGTCCGGTAAGCCGCACGACGGCCGCGCCCCCGACTATGACGACTGGACGCTCAACGGTGATATCCTCTTCTGGTGTGACTGGCTCAACTGCGCCATGGAGATTTCATCCATGGGTATCCGCGTCGACCCGGAGGCGCTCGACAGACAGCTGAGCTTATCCGGGCACGATGAGCGCCGCGGTCTGCCATATCACAAGGCGCTTTTGAACGGCGAGCTGCCGCTTACGATTGGCGGCGGCATCGGCCAGTCCCGCCTTTCCATGCTGCTGCTTGGCAAGGCGCATATCGGAGAGGTGCAGGCCTCAATCTGGGATGATGAGACCGTGGCCGCCTGCGAAAAAGCGGGCATCACCCTGCTGTGATAAGGGCTCAAAGCTTCCCACAAAAATACATAAAAAAGGAAAAGCTCCATGTCACTTGTCAGTTTTCAGTTCTGGGCGATACTGCTCCCGCTGTGCTTTCTATTATATGTCCTCCTCGGCAGGACTGCGCGCGGGCAGAACATCGTCCTGCTCATCACGAGCGTAATATTTTATGTCAGCTATGATTTCAAATACCTGCTGACCCTCGCCCTGAGCATTGCCGTGACCTACTTGGGCGGATATTTCGGCTCAAAACAGGAAAACGAGGTTAAGGCCAACAGAATATATACCTGGGCATTCGTGCTCAATCTGCTGATTCTGATTGTTTTCAAGTATACAAACTTCATCCTCGGCAATATCAACAGTATACTCGGCCTCTTCGGTGTGCAGATTGCCATGCCCTCTATTCTTCTGCCTGTCGGCCTCGCGTTCTACACTTTCCAGAGCTCTACATATCTTCTTGACCTCAAAAGCGGCCGGGCGGAACCGGAGTACGACATATTTAACTACAGCCTCTTTGTCTCTTTCTTCCCGACCATTGTCTCCGGCCCTATCCTGCGCGCGTCCACTTTCCTGCCGCAGATAAGGGCGCGCCGCGAGATAAGCTGGGACAGGTTCCAGACATTCCTGTTCACTTTCCTCTGGGGCGCGTTTTTAAAGCTCGTCCTCTCCGACAGGCTTTCAGGCTTCGTTGGCACAGTTCTGGGCAGCTATTATGATTACGGCGGCTTCATAATGCTCGTTCATATGAGCTGCACCATGATTCAGCTATATGTTGACTTCGCGGCCTACAGCTATATGGCAATAGCCGTCGGCACACTCTTGGGCTTCGATATCCCGGATAACTTCCGTCAGCCGTGGTTTGCAACCACGGTCTCCGGCATGTGGCGGCGCTGGCATATCTCCATGACCACGTGGTTCACGGACTACCTCTATATCCCTCTCGGCGGCAGCCGCAAGGGGAAAGCGCGCAAAATATTGAATACTTTCATCGTCTTTACCGCAAGCGGACTCTGGCACGGCGCGGCGTGGACATTCGTTTTCTGGGGCTTCATGGCCGCATTCTATATGGCCGTCGGTCAGTTCACGCAGTCATGGCGGCTGAAAGCCTGTGAAAAGCTGCATATAAACCGCGAGACATTTGGTTATAAAACGCTCCAGCGCTTCATAGTTTTTATGCTCATGGCCGTAATTGTCATTCCGTTCAGCATCGGCGGCCTGCGCCAGACCTTTGTGTATTTCCGCCAGATGTTCTCCACGTGGAACCCGTGGGTGCTTGTTGACGGCACCTTTGCAACCCTCGGCATGACAGCAACGGACTGGACGGTCTGCGCCATCGCGGGTGCTGTATTGCTTGTGGTCTCCTCTCTGCGCGAGCACGGCTATAACTGCCAGTTCATTTTGAAGCAGAACCCGGTGTTCAAAGTGCTGCTGTGCCTTGTGATGTTTTTTGCCATAGTCGTTTTCGGCGTGTACGGCGCGCAATATTCGGCCAACGCCTTTGTGTATGCGGGATTTTAGGGGGGCGCGCTGAAATATGAAGAGAAAATATGTAAATAGAATAATAGCTGTCGTGCTGACGATTGCCATTGCCTTGAGCGGGCTGTGGGCAATAAACCGCGTGCTCGTTATGAAGCGAAACGACGGCATCCTCACCATGCAGAATTTCTATGCCCAGCCTGAGGGCACGGTTGACGTGCTCTTGGTTGGCAACAGCCACTCCGGTATAAATGTTGACACCGCAACCTTGTGGTCGGAGTACGGCCTATCGGCGTACAATCTCTGGGGTGGTGTGCAGCCGCTGTGGAACTCCTATCACTTCATAGTCGAGGCACTGAAAACACAGCGCCCGCAGGTCATCTGCCTTGAAATAACCGCAACCGTCAGCGACTATGAGTATTCCGAGGAGCAAAACCAGATTAAGAACGTGGCCGGCATGAAGCTTTCAAAGAATAAGCTGGAAGCGGTAAAAGCCACGGCCCCGCAGGAGCGTTGGCTCAATCTGCTGCTCGGCTTCCCGCTCTATCATGGCCGCTTTGACGAGCTGGAAGAGCAGGACTTTGAGTGCTTCCCCTGGTCTGATGGGCTTGAAAACTACAAGGGCAGCTATCTCCTCTATGGCGTCGGAAACTATCAGAAGGAGAGCGCCGAGGGCGTGACCGCCAGACGTGAGATCATGGATAAAGAGCTTGAGTATCTGATGAAGATAATAGAGCTCTGCAAGCAGGAGAATATACCGCTCATGCTCTTCAAGACACCGACGGTTGAGCGCGAAAAGGAGCAGGAGATATTCAATACCGTGGCGGATATTGCGCAGGAAAACAGCCTGCCCTTTGTCAACATGAATCTCATGGATGCCGAGCTTGGCATAAGTGCGCAGGATTATTCCACTGACCGCCATATGAACGGCAGCGGCGCGCGCAAGGTTGCGCACTGGCTGGGGGCGTACCTCACTGAAAACTATGCCCTCACGGATCACCGCGGTGACGCGCGTTATGACAGCTGGGAGATAAACAGCCGTAATATTAATAATGACTACCTCGCCGCAATCACGGAGAATGAGGACTACTTTGCCGAGCTTCGCAGAAACGGCCGCACCGCGCTCATAGTCAAAAATGAGCCGTGGACGGATAATGAGGAGTTTGTCGCCCTCGCCGAGGAGCTTGACAGCATCGGCTTGAAAGGCATAGTTGAGCGCGGCGGCGAAAAGGACGCGTATCTCATAAATGATACCAGCACGGGCGGCGAAGCCCCGGCAAGCGTAAACGGCGACACTGTCAGCTTCACGCTTGATGGGAAAGAGCTCAGCGTGAACTTTGAGTATCAGAATGTGGTTTACGGCGGCAAGCGTGTTATCTGGTTCGGCGCGAGCGAC
>CAUABY010000182.1 GCA_958427375.1 uncultured Eubacteriales bacterium | reverse complement strand
GACGAGCACAGCTCCACCACCATCGGGACCGAGCAGTTATGCACAAGCGCCATGCCATAGCCCTTGAGTATCCACACCACGTAGAGCGCCGCGGGGAAGGCATACTCGCCGTGCGCGCCCGTGACATTGCCCGTCGGTGCGACAAAGCACATGAACACCAGCGCTAAGAAGGTGACGCCGAGGCCGGAGGAGATGGTCCACTTGCGGCCTATCTTGTCGGCGATGATACCGGCGGTGCCAAAGCCGATGACGGAGGCAAGGCCGCCGACAATGGTGAGAATCATGGTCGCGCCGGAGGAAGAGTTGAGATAATAGATAACATAGTTACCTATGTAGGTGCCTATGGCGTTATCCGCCATGAACCACAGAAACTCTGCGCCGAGGATGGCGAGGAGCATGGTCTTGTTGGCCTTGGACATGGGCTTATCATCGTCGATAGGTGTTTCAACCGCGGCGAGGCGCTCACCCTCGGCCATCTCATCCTTTATCTCTTCGGCTATCCTGTTCTCGCGGATGGTGAAGAAGAGCACCAGCGCGGAGATAACCATGAGCACGGAGGCGACGAGGAAGGGTATCTCAATTATCCACATCTTGCGCGCCGCGTCCGGCACATTGATGTAGTCGCTCAGCTTGCAGAAGAGGCCGAGCACGGTGGCAAACGCGCCGCCGAGATAGCCCATGATGTTGATGATGCCGTTGGCCTTGGCGCGCAGGGGCTTGGGCGTGATGTCCGGCATGAGGGCGACAGCGGGGTTTCTGTACATCATCATGAAGATGAGCACAATTGCCATCGTGACGACCATACCGGCGATGTTATTATAATGGAAGAAGAGCGGGATGAAAGGGAAAGCCACAGCCGCGACAAAGGTGCCGGTGAGGATGTAGGGCATGCGCTTGCCGATGGGGGTGACCGTCTTGTCCGAGAGCGAGCCGAAGATGGGCAGCAGAATCAGCGCGGCGAGGTTATCGCAGGCCATGATGATGCCGACGAGCCACTGAACGTTGAGAATTTTGGCGGGGTCGCCCGCTTTGAGCTCGGCCGAGGATATGCCGTACATGCGCCGGGCAAAAATGTCCGTCAGGAAGGTGGGGCACCACGAGTCATAGACCTGCCACAATAATAGTATGCCAAAAAAGGCAAAGCCTATTAGGAAAGTGCGCTTATAATTCAGTTTGAGCCGGGATTGGTTCATAAGAATCGCCTCTCTATATTAAAATTTTGGTTTGCGTACAGATTATGGTTTGGCCTAACTGTCACACTCCGGCATGAGCTCGGTTGAAATCACGTGCAGCATCTCGTCAAACAGCGCCACGTCCTCCGCTGAGAAGCGCTTTTTCACGCGCTCAGACACCGTGCGCTCATAGGCGGAGAGAATTTCCGCGTACTTATAATATTTCTCCGAGAGCACAAGCAGATACTCGCGCCGGTCAAGCCGGGAGTTTGCGCGCTCCAGATAGCCCTTTTTGATGAGATTATTGACTTTATATGTAGCGTTCGACTGGGAGATGCCGAGGAAATCCGCAAACTGGCCGACGGTGGGCTTGCCGAGCATGTTTATCACCTCAAGCGAAAAAGCCTCCATCGCGGAAAGCGAGCCGTCTCTCTCACGCACGACGCTGAACACGCCCCTGTAAAACTGCAATTTGAACTTGTCATAGACTTCGCTGAAATTTTCCTCAAGCATGGCGCACCTCCGAGTATAGCCCGTTTATTTTATATTATATTTCTTTAATTTTAGCGCAATTTTCCGCCTTTGTAAACACGGAAAATGGCAGAAGCTTGCCAAAAGCCCAATACCGCGCGGATTTGGCTTTCATATGCCGATTTTTTTCTTTGTACAAATTGTGAATTATAGCTTTATGCGCGGGCGAAACTATTGACATCGTCCGCACACAGTGGTATATTAGCACTTGCAAGCGAAGAGTGCTAACAGTCCGTTGGCGCGAGTGCTAATTTATGAGCCGAGAGAGATACTATGTCTGTCAGCGAAAGAAAAAAGAAGATACTTGCCGCGGTTGTGGATGAATACATCCACACGGCGGAGCCGGTCGGCAGCAAGGCGATTGCGGAACACGCGGGGCTGGGCTGCTCATCGGCGACAATCCGCAACGAGCTTGCGGAGCTTGTCAGCATGGGCTATCTTGAGCAACCGCACACGTCCGCCGGGCGCGTCCCCACGCCGCTGGGCTACAGGATGTACGTAAATGAGCTGATGGAGCGCCAGCGCCTCTCGGTAGAGGAGACGGAGGATTTGAACCGCCGCTTGAGCGCAAGGCTTCAGGAGCTGGACGTGTCGATGGACGCGGTCAGCCGCCTCGCCTCACAGCTCACGGATTACCCCGCGCTCGCCCTCACAACGCATTCCGCAGTGACGATAAAGCGCTTTGACATCATATATGTCGACGCGAACACCTTTATAATCGTCGTGATGCTGTCTAACAACAGCGTGCAGAATAAGCTTGTACACCTGCCCGTGTCCGTCACGGAGGAAATGATGCGCAAGCTCTCCACGCTCTTCAACGCTAATTTCACCGGCATATCTGAGGAGCAGATAACCCCGCTTGTCATCAGCGCCACGGAGCGCGCGGCGGATGACACCATGGGCATAACCTCAGTTATCGCCTCCTTTGCCATCGAGGTGCTTACAGAGGCGGACAGACCGGCGGCCTACGTCAGCGGCGAGAACAGGCTTTTGAATCAGCCGGAATTTCGTGACCCGGACAAGGCGCACGCGATTATGAACTACCTCTCCGGCGGCAGCCGCCTTTTAAACCCGGACGAAGTGCCGGTGGGCGGCGGCGAGGTTCGTGTGATAATCGGCCCGGAGAACGTGGCGGAGGAGCTGAAAGGCTCAAGCGTGGTGCTGGCAAGCTATGACGCGGGCGACAACACGCGCGGCGTTATCGGCATAGTGGGGCCGACGAGAATGGATTACTCGGCGGTCGCCGCGAAGCTGAAAATCCTTGCCGAGGGGCTTTCACGCAGGCTCGGCGGGGGCGAGGCACCGCCGGACGGACTGCACAATAAATTGATAATCAAGGGAGATGAACCAAATGAGCACAGATGAAAAAAAGACCACCGCGGCTCAGGCGGAGAGTACCGAGGAGATAAAGGACGAGGTGGAAGCTGCGGAGATAAACTCCGCCGCCGAGACCGGGGACGATAAGAAGCCCGCCGACAAAAAGCCGGGCAAAAAGGATAAAGACAAAAAATCCGCCGACAAGAAGGCTGAGGATAAAGCGGCTGAACCCGCCGAGCCCGCGCAGGACGCGAAGGCCGCCGCGGAGATCGCGGCGCTCAACGACAAGTACCTGCGCCTCTACGCCGAGTATGATAACTTCCGCCGCCGCAGTCAAAAGGAAAAAGAGGGCATTTACGGCGATGCGAAGGCCGACACGCTCAAGGAATTCCTGCCGGTGTACGATAATCTCGTGCGGGCGCTCGCCACGGCGACGCAGGATGAAGCCTACGCAAAGGGCGTTGAGATGATAATGACGCAGTTCAACAAGACCATGGAAAAGCTCGGCGTGACGAAGATTGAAAGCCTCGGTCAGAAGTTCGACCCGGAGCTTCACAACGCGGTGATGCACGTGGACGACGAGACCAGGGGTGAAAACGAGATAGCGGAGGTCTTTCAGGAGGGCTTCAAGCTCGGCGATAAGGTAATCCGCTTCGCAATGGTCAAGGTTGCAAACTAAATCCGGCTACAGCCGCAAAGAGCGGTTTTAGTATATAAATCATAGTAAACTTATCAAATCACATATAGGAGGAAATAACAATGGGTAAAATTATCGGTATCGACCTTGGCACCACCAACAGCTGCGTCTCCGTCATGGAAGGCGGCGAGGCTGTCGTCATCCCCAACGCGGAAGGTCATCGCACCACGCCGTCCGTCGTCGCGTTCTCCAAGACCGGCGAGCGTATGGTCGGCCAGGTCGCAAAGCGTCAGGCCATCACGAACCCCGACAGAACCATCAGCTCCATCAAGCGCGAAATGGGCTCCAACTATAAAGTCTCCATCGACGGCAAGAACTACACCCCGCAGGAGATCAGCGCCATGATTCTGCAGAAGCTGAAGGCTGACGCGGAAGCCTACCTCGGCCAGACCGTCACGGAAGCGGTTATCACCGTCCCGGCTTACTTCACCGACGCCCAGCGCCAGGCCACCAAGGACGCCGGCAAGATCGCGGGCTTGGATGTCAAGAGAATCATCAACGAGCCTACCGCCGCGGCTTTGTCCTACGGCATCGATAAGGAAACCGACCAAAAGGTTATGGTATACGACCTGGGCGGCGGCACCTTCGACGTTTCCATCATCGAGATGGGAGACGGCGTTCAGGAGGTTCTGGCCACCGCGGGCAACTACCGCTTAGGCGGCGACGACTTCGACCAAAGAGTTATGGATTGGATCGTGGGTTCTTTTAAAGCGGAGACCGGCGTGGACCTGAAGGGCGACAAAATGGCTATGCAGAGGGTAAAGGAAGCCGCGGAAAAGGCCAAGATTGACCTGTC
Organism: uncultured Eubacteriales bacterium; assembly: GCA_958427375.1. GTDB lineage: Bacteria > Bacillota > Clostridia > Oscillospirales > Oscillospiraceae > Limivicinus. Next base: position 15 of record CAUABY010000182.1, on the reverse strand, counting down.
CGGCATCACCTCCAC
>CAUABY010000181.1 GCA_958427375.1 uncultured Eubacteriales bacterium | reverse complement strand
CGCGCGTCAGCTCAATGTCGACGCCGCCCATGGCGTCAACAACGTCCTTAAAGCCGTCAAAGTCTATGTGTATATAGCCCGCTATGTCCACATGGAAGCAGTTTTCAACACAGCTTTTTGTCAGCTCCGCCCCGCCGTAAGCATATGAGTTTGTCAGCATCACATCCCCATGCCCCGGCCACGGCACGGCGGTGCTGCGCTCGAAGCTGACAAGCTTCACCGTGCCGCGCGATTTGTCGAGCGAGCAAAGCATGGTCACGTCCCCGCGCCCCAAGTCGTCATAGCCGTCAAGCCGCTCGTCCGTGCCGATGAGCAGGATGTTTATAATGCCGCTTTTCTCGTCCGCGCTCAGCCGCGGCTGACTCGGCCCTAAGAGCCTGTCCACTGCGGATTCGTGGATTTCCGCGGCGGTGGGCGCGCGGCTCGGTGTGGGCGTGGGCGCAGGCGTTGTGGTCGGCGCGGGCGTGTCTGCCGCCGCCTGCGGCGCCCCGGCGGATATTATGGCGCCCGCGGTGCAGGCGAGCGCCGTTGTCATCGCGACCGCGGCGATGAGCTTTCTTATGTTTTGACTTTTGATAATACTCCCTCCCGTGAGCGCCCTCGGCGCTCTGGTTTCTCAGCTTATATTTTAACCACGCAAGAGGGAATAAATACCTGCGAATGGTAAAAAGGACGCAAGCCGCGTCCTTTTTACCGTATAAAATATCGAATTATTACCGCTTGTTCTTCTGATAGAGCACCCACAGGCCTTTCAGCAGCAGGTCATTGTCACAGAGAATCTTGTGCTTGCAGTAGGGGGTGACGAACTGCGCGATGCCGCCCGTGGCGACGAGCGTACACTTCTCGCCGAGCTCGTACTCCATGCCGTCAATCATCCCGTCGAGCATAGCCGCCGTGCCGAACACAGCGCCGGAGCGCATGGAGTCGACCGTGTTTGTGGCAATGCACTTTTTCGGCGCGGTTATCGAAATCTCCGGCAGAAGGCTTGCGCCGGATGAGAGCGCTGCGTAGGATAGCTTCACGCCGGGCATGATAGCGCCGCCGAGGTAGCGGTTCTTGCTGTCGACCACCACCATGGTGGTGGCGGTGCCCATGTCGAGAATAATGCAGGGCGTGCCGTAATAGTTCATCGCCGCCACGCTGCCCACAACGATATCCGCCGCAAGCGGCTCATCAATGCAGATGTTCAGCCCCGTTTTCATCCCGCTGCCTACCATCATGCAGTCAAGGCCGGTCACAAATTTGATAGCGCGCTGCAAGCGCCCCGTGACAGGCGGCACGACGGAGGACAGAATTGCCCCCTCAAAGCCGCCGCGGTCAATCTCGTAGATATCCAGAATATCCTTGAGCTTGATGGCGTATTCCTCTGCGGTCTGGCTGGTGTTGGTGGAAATGCGCGCGATATTCAAAATCTCCCCGTCCTCGATGCAGCCGAGAACGATGTTGGTGTTGCCCACATCAACTGCAAGTATCATGTTTGAGCCCTGCTTTCTATTTATAATAGAGCTATTTTATAATATTCCGGCTCAGTTTGCAATACCGTGGTGCATGTCAGGCGAGCTCAAATCCAGCGCTTTAAAGCTGTAGCCATTCTCAATGCCCCAGTTCAGAACCTGCTCCACCGCGTCCACGCTGAAGCCCTTGATGTCGTGCTGCAAAACGATGGCGGTGTTTTTGCCCGTGCAGCCGGAGATGATGTTGCTCACCACAGTGTCGGTCTTGGTCGTCTCGCCCGCGTCGCCGCTGGTGACGTTCCAGTCGAAATACTTGTAGCTCATGGAGTTAAGCGCGTCGACAAGGCGCGTCATAATTCCGTGGTTAAAGTGGCTTACGGTGTTGGAGCTGCCGCCGGGGAAACGGCAGAGCTGGGTATAGCTGCCCGTGAGCTCGTATATCATTTCCTCAGTCGCGTTAAAGTCGTTGAAAAACGCCTCTTCGCTGGAATAGATGCTGCCGTAATCATGGGAGTAGGTGTGAACGCCGATGCTGTGCCCGGACTTATGCGCGCGCGTTATCTGGTCGCGGTATGCGGGGCGGTTGCCGGTGACAAAGAAAGTCGCCTTTGCGCCGTATTTATCAAGCACGTCCAAAAGCGCGCTGGTGTACGGCCCCGGACCGTCGTCAAAGGTGAGGTATATGGTCTTTTCCGGCCTCACCATCTCAGGAATGGCCTGCCCGCTCACGGTGATGTGCCGCTCGGCGCTTATCGACTCACCCAGTACATTTGTAATGCTGTAGTTCACGCTGTAATCGCCCGGCACGGTGGAGTTTAAGGTGCTGTCCACCTTCACATACTGCGAAAGGTCGCTGCCGTTTTCGTCATAGGCTTTGACGCCGGGGTCCGCGTAATACGGCCGCGCGTTTATAACCACACTCGCCGCGCCGTTCAGCTCAAGATGCGGCACCGCGGTGGAGTACTCAACCTCGCGCACGGCCTGCGCGCGGTTTCCCGCGGCATCGCTCACGGAGTAGACGAGGTTCAGCCCGTCGTGCTCCACTGTGACCTTGTCGGTCAAATTGCCGTCGTGTACGTCAAATGCGGAGTAACCCTCTTCAACATAGCCCTCAAACCAGCTCGGCGAATAGCTTGGGTCGTGGTTTAGGCGGATTTCAGGGGGTGTGGTGTCCACCACGTTCACCACGCGCTTGGTCGTGTAGTCCTGCGACATGTAGCGCACTTTGTAGGTGAGTGTGTAGCTGCCGATGCGCCCCGTGTCCACCATGCCCTGACAGGCGACCCTCAGCGGCATCTCGCCGCCAAGCGCGCCGATGGAGGCGGCGCGTGTGCCGGGGTCGTCAAACTCACGGCCGTATTCCACGGTCATCTCCTGCGCGCCGTTCATATAAAAGCGCACATGCCTGTTAGCGTTTATGGCGAGTATCCCCGCCGCCAGAACGAATACGAATACCGCTGCGGAAATCAAAATCGCGCTCGCCGTGCGGCTGCCCTGAAGTTTTTTGAAGAGCTTTCTCATATCTATACTGCTCCGTTCAATTTTACTGTCAGAGTTAGTATCTTACAATAAAAATTTTATATTCCCAAATTACAGCTTGTCGGACAGCCTGTTCACCAGCGGTTTAAGCCGCGAGCTTATCCAGTGCAGGATGGCCGCCGTGACAAATACCTCGGCGAGGGTCACGACTGCCTCCAGCGCGGCGCTTCCCGTGCGGCCTATGATGCTCAGGCAGCCCTCGACAAAAATCATGTGTACGAGATATACGTCGTAAGATAAGACGTCGGTTTTGTCGAAAAGTTTCCTCGTCCAGCCGGGCAGACGCAGATTTTTTGTGAGAATAATAAAGCTAAGGAATACCGCAAGGCCGAAGGTGACCACGCCATACTCAAAAAGGAACACAAATAGCCTGTATACAAAGTTCGACACCTGCCCGCCGATGCTGTCATAATAGTAGAATTTGTACCAGTATGTAAGCGCGGTCAGCCCCACGCCGACGACGGCGGATACGCCCCACAGCGCCTTGAGCCTGCCCTCGGATTTTATCTCCGGCAGGAAGTAGCCGATGACATAGCAGCTGAGCCAGTAGGGCATGAAGTACGACTCGTAGGATTTCAGCAGTATCTCCATCGCCGCGATAAAGAGAATCACACCCGCGAGCATGTGCCCCTTGCGGCGTAGCCAGCACTTGATGTCATAGAGCATGGGCGTTGCCAAATAGCACAGCAGGCAGTGGCAGATGTACCAAAAGTGGTGTACCCCGTGCCAGCCGCTGCGGCCGATGAGCATTCTGTAGATGTTGCTCCCCGTTAGGTTCTCCGGCGCGACAAAGTAGTATACCGGCAGAATCAGCAGAAATACGCACAGGTAGTAGTCCAGCAGGATTTTCACGAAGTTTTTCAGCACGAAGCTGACCCGCGCGCCCGGCTCTGTGAACTCCTTGTGCGCGTACAGATAGCCGCTCATCAAAAGGAACAGCTGCACGGCTGTGGATAAGAGGTTCGCGGTTATCTCGTGCCCGGCCTGCTGGAACATGTGGCAGGTCGTGAGCGAGAGCATTGCCAAAAAGCGCATCAGGCTCAGTGAATAGTTCTTCCCTCTCTTTGCGGTCTGGAGCGTTGCTTGCTGTGCCATGATAATTCCCGTCCGTTTCCTATAAAATAATAATATCCAACATAGTATAACAGTAAGCGCGCAAAAAATCCAGACTAAAGCTGTCAGCGTAAACCGGCAGCAGCGCAAAATCCCGTCAGCTCAGGACGAAATTAGTGTCAGAACTCAGACAATCGTTGATATATGCGGCTTTGGCTGTTATACTAATAAGTTGTTGGAATACAACGAAATTTATTATCTCTGCGGCAGCCAGCCGCGGGAAAGGATGTATTATGAAAAACACTGAAAAGACAATGGACAAAATCGTGGCACTGTGCAAAAACCGCGGCTTCATCTTCGCCGGCAGCGAGATTTACGGCGGCCTTGCCAACACCTGGGACTACGGCCCCCTCGGCGTTGAGCTGAAGAACAACGTCAAGCGCGCATGGTGGAAGAAGTTCGTGCAGGAGAACCGCTACAACGTCGGCTTGGACGCGGCCATCCTTATGAA
>CAUABY010000180.1 GCA_958427375.1 uncultured Eubacteriales bacterium | reverse complement strand
GCTCCCCTGCTGCTCTGTTTTCTTTACATTGCAGCATAGTTTTTTGACAGTCTCAGGGCAGGTTCTAACCTGCCCTGCCGTTTTATTTCCTGTTTATTTCCTGCCCCTGTGCCTGAAGCCGACGGCGCGGAGCAGTTATCCGCCGTGGGAGGACACAGAGGCGGAGTGTATGCTTATATTATGCCGCGCACCACGAAAAAAATTCACAAACTTGCAATTTACTCTTGCAATTTGCTGAAGCGGAGTTTATAATCTCGAAGAAAAGATTTTTAAGAATCGGCACCGTGAGGCCGGCAAAATCGCTCATATGTGCGGGGTCTGCCCTGCGGCGGCGCATTGCGCCCATATTCTGCTATGTCTTGCCGGGAACGGGCAGGGCATTTTTTCTGCGCGCAAGGCGGGAATGTGCCGACTAAACACGGCGAAGGAGGTCTATCGCGCCGTGAGGCTGAAAGCACAGATAATGGACGAGGCCGCGCTCCACCGCGCGCTCAGACGCATTTCACACGAGATAACCGAGCGCAACCGGGGCGTTGACAACGTGGTTCTCGTGGGCATACAGCGCCGGGGCGAGCCGCTCGCGCAAACCATATGCGATAACATTGAACGCATTGAGGGCATACGCCCGCCCTGCGGCAGCATAGACATAGGCTTTTACCGCGACGACCTGTCCGCGCTTGCGGACAGCCCTTTCGTGCGCCGCGCCGAGCTGCCCTTTGACGTGACCGGGCGGGACGTTGTGCTCGTGGACGACGTGATTTACACCGGGCGCACAGCGCGTGCGGCGATTGAGGCTGTGTTCAGCTGCGGCAGGCCGAAATCCATCCAGCTCGCCGCGCTCATCGACCGCGGACACCGCGAGCTGCCCATACGCGCCGACTATGTGGGCAAGAACATCCCCACCGCCCGCTCGGAGCTTATCGAACTGCGCCTGCCCGAATATGACGGGGAGACGGGCGTATACCTCCTCGCGCGGGATTAATCCGCCGCCTGCGGGCAGTGAACTCCGCGAGGCTTTGTCTACAGAATAAAACGGTGCAAGCACCGTTTTATATATAAGCAGACGGGGCAGAACCCGTCGGCTTAAGGATTCAATTAATATACTACAGAGAGAGGTAAATTGAATGGACAAGAACAAAAATGTAATTGCCGGCCCGATTTACGACGCGCGCACTCTTGGCACGCCCAAGATGCTTCTGCTCGGACTTCAGCACATGTTCGCCATGTTCGGGGCGACGGTGCTCGTCCCCGCGCTGACCGGCCTTGACGTTGCGACCGCACTGCTGTTCGCGGGTCTCGGCACACTGCTCTTCCACCTTATCACCGGCGGCAAGGTCCCGGCCTTCCTCGGCAGCTCCTTCGCCTTCATCGGCGGCTACAACGCCATCCGCACTCTCGCAGACGGCAGCACAAACAATGAGCTGCTGCCCTATGCCTGCTTCGGCGTGTTCGTGGCGGGTCTCATGTACGTGATACTCTCCGCGCTATTCAAGAAGTTCGGCGTGCGCAAGGTCATGCGCTTCTTCCCGCCGATAGTCACCGGACCCATCATCATTTCCATCGGTCTTACGCTCTCCTCCTCCGCCATCAACAACTGCAAAGGCAACTGGCTCGTGGCGGTTGTCGCTATCGCCATTGTCATCGGCTTCAACATCTGGGGCAAGGGCATGACCAAGATTATCCCCATCCTGCTCGGCGTTGTCGGCTCGTACATCTTCGCGCTGATAGTCGACGCGGGCGAGCGGGCCGCCGTGGTCGAGGCCGTCTCTGCCGCGAAGTGGTTCGGTGTGCCGGTAGTCTGGGACCGCACCGTGTTCAGTCTTTTTGCCGGCGGCAATGTTGACACCGCCCTGCTCTGGTCCGCAGTATTCACCATAGTCCCCCTGTCCCTTGCGACCATGGTCGAGCACATCGGCGACATCTGCGCCATCTCCTCCACCGTGGGCGAGAACTTCATGGAGAAGCCTGGCTTCCACCGCACCCTGCTCGGCGACGGCCTTGCAACCTCGCTGGCCTCCCTCTTCGGTGCTCCTGCCAACACCACTTACGGCGAAAACACCGGCGTGCTGGCGCTGTCCAAGGTCTATGACCCGCGCGTTATCCGTATCGCGGCGCTCTTCGCAATTCTCTTCTCCTTCTGCCCCAAGTTCGCCGCGCTCGTTTCCGCCATGCCGACCGCAACCATCGGCGGCGTGTCGCTCATCCTCTACGGTATGATTTCCGCAGTCGGTGTGCGCAACATCGTTGAAAATCAGGTCGACTTCACCAACACCAGAAACGTCATCATCGCGGCGCTAATCCTCGTGCTCGCCATCGGCATCAGCTACTCCGGCAGCATCCAGATTGGCATTGTGAGCCTGTCCGGTCTGGCCGTTGCCTCCATTGTGGGCATCGCGCTCAACGCCATTCTCCCCGGCAAGGATTACAGCTTTGAGCAGGATCATCAGGGCTCGACCTCCGTTGACCTCTCCGGCGCTGTGAACATGGACGAGAAGAACGAGAAGTAATAAACCCCAGGCGGCGCAGTGACGCACATCTTAATAGAACGCAAAAGAAGCCCCACCGAAAGGTGAGGCTTCTTCTTATTTGTATAACCTTTGGCACTGTGTCAATATATGTCCAAATTGACCCATGCCCATCCCTGCTCGCTGATTGGCTGCGGCATATACTATTCTGTCCTGATGGGGCTGCTGGAACAGCCGGATAAGAAAGCTGTGGAAAACGGCCTTGCCAAAGCGAAAGCGTTCTACAGCCAAGAGCCGGAGTTTGTCCGCTACCGTCGGCTGACAGAATCCGGCTTTGCCGCCCTGCCGGAGCAGGAAATCTCCAGCTTCAGTTATGTGGTCGCCACTTTGGAAGCGGCAATTTGGTGCTTTCTGAACACGGAAAGCTACAGCCCATGTGTGCTGAAAGCCGTCAATTTAGGCCGCGATACAGATACCGTTGCTGCCGTTGCCGGGGGCTTGGCCGGCGCACTGTACGGCATGGATAACATACCAGCTGCATGGTATTCCGGCCTGCTCCAGCACGAAGAAATTGAAAAGCTGTGCGCAAATTTCTGCGATTGACACAATAAGGCACAGCGTAAATCCGTTGTGAAATGAAGTAAATCTCTCATGCGCCTCAGCGTATTTCATAACGTCAGCAATTTCATATGCGAAGCATATTTCGCAAATCTCGCAGGGATTTATTTCATTGAAAAAACCTCGTTCAAAGAACGAGGTTTTTTCATGGCGGAGAAGAAGGGATTCGAACCCTTGATACCCTTATGAGGTATACACGATTTCCAATCGTGCGCGCTCGACCAACTACGCGACTTCTCCGTGTTTGCTCAAGAAACATTCATTATGCACTTGTCAGCTTGGATATTATAAGCCATGTCGGCGCTAAAGTCAAGGTATATTTTTTCGATTTCCGCAAAATATATCCGCATACACGAATTATCATCCCGCGCCGTCGGCAATTTCCCGCGCGGCGGCGCTTTTGAGGTGCTTACTATGAAAATGACAAACGATGAATACAAAAAATACGCCGACAAGCACGCCCCGCGCTCCTATGCCGCGCGTAACATGCTCTTCGCTTTCCTGATTGGCGGCGCGATTTGCACACTCGGTCAGCTCTTCATCGGGCTGTACACCGTGGCCGGGCTCGACGAGGAGAGCGTGGGAACCGCCTGCTCAATCACCCTCGTCTTTCTCGGCGCAATGCTGACCGGGCTCGGCGTATACGACGACCTCGCGCGCCACGCCGGGGCGGGTTCACTCGTGCCCATCACCGGCTTTGCCAACTCCGTCGCCGCGCCCGCGCTGGAATTTCGCACGGAGGGCCTCGTCATGGGCACCGCCGTGAAAATGTTCAGCATCGCTGGCCCCGTCATCGTCTACGGCACTGCCGCGAGCTTCATATACGGCCTCATCTACTGGCTGCGGACGGTGCTCTGACTTCTCCCGCTCGCCGACAACCCTCAGTGAGCGCGCCTCAGCACGCCGCCGTGAAAGCAGATGTAGTGCCTGCTTTTGTACTCGCACAGCTTCTCTAACGAGCGCTCGGCGGCGGATACATCGAGGCAGAACCCAGGGTTTGCGATTACAAGCGCCGTGCCGCTCAGCACCGCGGCGTCCCCGGTAATCAAAAAGTCGTTATCCAGCGCGCGGATTGAGATGTGCCCCGGCGTGTGCCCGGCGGAAGCAACAATCTCACAGCCGCCGCCCCAGTCAAAGCGTTCGCCGCCGGTGAGCAGTATATCCGGCTCGACCGGCACAAGCCGCCGATAGCGCTCACAAAACTGCTCGCCGAAAGCCTTTTCCTCTTCCGGCAGACTGTCTTGCAGCGCCTCGCTCTGCGCAAGGCGCAGATTCTTCAGCCTGCCGGAGATGTAGGGCGCTTCCGCCCGCGGGCAGAGGATTTGCAGTGCGGGATATTTCGCTTTCAGCTCGGCGGCCGAGCCGATATGGTCGTCATCCTGATGGGTCAGCACGAGCTTTGTGAGCGCGGCAGGCTCAATGTCATGCGCTTTGAGCTGCTGCTCAATCATGCCGAGCGAGCCGGGATAACCGCAGTCGACCAGCACCACGTCCTCCGCGCCGAAGAGCACCGCCGGATAAAGCCGCTG
>CAUABY010000179.1 GCA_958427375.1 uncultured Eubacteriales bacterium | reverse complement strand
GGAACAAGTGGGAACATTATTGCGTTATAATTATTTTCCGAAAGTCCGTCAAGGAAAAGCACCCAGCACAGTATAGTACAAAGCACGGCCGGCACAAAGTACAGCGCCGCGCGCGCGGTGCGCTTTTTGTCCAATGCCGCGGCGATGATGAGCACGGCAAAAGCCGCAAGCAGCACCGGCATCAGTCTGTGCGCCGTCACGAGGCAGTAAACATAGTGCTTAAGCATAAACCAAAACGAGTAGCCTGGGTGTTCAGGGTCGGTAAATAGTCCAGGCAGGGCGCTCACAAGCTGGCGTATGCCTGAGTGCCTGAAAAAGAAAATTATAAACAGGGCAAAAATCAGCAGTATGCCGCAGGTAAAAAGGCCGAAACGCCGCCATGCGAATATACCGCTGTCTCCTTTTACCCTGCCGCTTTTTCTCGACAGTACGCAAATCAGCACCGAGATAAAATACAGCAGATATGCCGAGGCAAAATAAGGACAGCACACCACCGTGCAGGCAAAAAGCGCGCCGCTGATGACATGGGATATCCGGGCATTTTCATCCGCCGCACACGCAAAAGCCCCTGCAAGCACCAAGCTATCCACGGCTATGGTATTGTAGCTGAAGCACATCATGTTAAACGGCGTAAAGAGCATGAAAATAATTGCCGCCGGTATAGATGAAGCGCCAAACTTTTTGAGGCGGAGATATAAAACAAGGGCGGCCGCCGAGTGGATAACCACATAAACGCCGCGCGCGGCGAGAATAATGCCGTCATTCGAGCCGTTTACAAGGCGGTAGAGCCAGACAAATGGCAGAGTAAAAAACGAGCTGAGCTGTGAGAGATGCCATTCGTCGAAAAACAGCTCGTCACCGAGGCACAGTCTGTGCGGCACGGTCAGGTAAAAGGCCTCGTCACTCCCGCCAAAGCCATAGGGGCACTTCCAGAGCATGAACGCAATCGAGGCCGCAAACAGGACGGCAAACACAAGGCTCTGCTTTGAGATATTGAATTTTTTCTTTTCAGCCATCAAAGCAAAGCCCCCTGTCTTTTATGATTTTTTTACTTCTTAGACAGCTCTTCGCCAAGCTCACTCGTAAGCACCGAGATAAAAATAAGCATGAAGCCGAAGCCGAGCCGGGCGGTAAGCTGTTCCTGACCAAGCATGAGCGAAAAGATAACGCCGAACACGGCTTCAAGCGTCATAATGACCGCCGCAGTTGACGAGGGCGTATATCTCATGCCCCATGCTTGCAGGAAGAAACACACAGCGGTACACATAACGCTCAGGTAGAACATGGTAAAATACGCATCCTGCGGTATATCTTTCGGGAAAGGCTCAAAAATCAGCGCCCCGGCGAGGCACAACACAGCCGCTGCCATAAACTCAACAGCGGCAACTGACACCGAATCAGCGCCGTCAATATAGTGCTCCATCATAATAATCTGCATCGCGTAAAACACGCCGCTGAAAAGTGTCAGCACATCACCGATGTTAAGCCCGTCAAACCCGGTGCTCAGCGAGACAAAGCCTATGCCCGCTATGCAGAGCACTGCCGCAATAATATTGCTGGCGCCGGGCTTGCGCTTATATATTCCCCACGCCATAAAGGGCACGAGCACGCAATATGTCGCCGTGAGAAAAGCGTTCTTTCCCGGTGTTGTAAAAAGCAGGCCGTAAGTCTGCACGATATAGGCCACAGATAGACACAGCCCCATTAAAAATGAGCCTTTCACAGTGCGCCTATCCATCTTCTTAAGCCGCTTTCCCGCAATCGCAAGCATAATAAGCGCGGAAATAGTAAAGCGGATAGCAAGCACCCAGAGGGTGCTTATTGAGTTTATCGCTGATTTTAGGACAACAAAGGATGTACCCCAGATTATAGCCGTGCCTAAAAGCGCAAGCCGGCCCAGTACATTATAGTTTCTCTTCATTTCTATTGTTTCTCTGCTGAATTTCTAAATTTTAGTCATATGCGGCGCGGCGGCACGGAGCATAAGGCGCTTCACGCCCTGTTTGAAGTTGATTTCCACAAGGAAGTCCCCGCCCATGGGCATCATCTTCATTATAACTCCCTCGCCGAAAGCCTTGTGCTCTATGCTGTCGCCAACGGCGAAATTCGCGGCAGTACCTGCGCCCGCACCGGACGGCGCGGTAGCAGGCGCCGTCACGCCGCCGCGCAGATGGCTGTAGCTCGTGCGGCGGTGCTGGTAGCTCTCCTCGCGGGACTTATCCCTGTGTGCATAGCCCTTGGGGATGTTCTTTTCAATATGCTCATCCGGTATTTCATCGACAAAGCGCGAAACACGGTTTGCGGTTGTGCGGCCGAACAGCATACGCTGGCGGGCGCAGGTCATCTCAAGGTGGCGCTCGGCGCGCGTAATGGCCACATAGCACAAGCGCCGCTCTTCTTCCATCTCCTCATGCTCACCAATGGCGCGCATACCGGGGAAAATTCCCTCTTCCATGCCCACTATGTAAACGCTCGGAAATTCCAGACCCTTGGCCGCGTGCATCGTCATCATCACAACCGTGTCCGTCTCTGTATCGTAATTATCAAGGTCAGTATAGAGCGCGACATTGGCAAGGTAGCCTTCCAGCGTGTCATCCTCCGCTTCTTTCATATAGCCGATGATGCTGGATTTAAGCTCCTGCACGTTTTCAATGCGCGTTCTGTCCTCAATCGTGTTCTTTTCCTCAAGCGCGCGGACATAGCCGGTCTTCTCTATCAACTCGTCAAGCAAAAGATCCGGCGTGTTGTCCTTTGCAAACTCGCGCAAATCCTCTATCATCTGGGCAAACGCGCGCATTTTCAGTGACGGTCTGCTCAGCTCCGGATAGCTGTCGGCATGGCTTATTATCTCGTACATGCTCACGCCGTTTTCCTGCGCAAGCTGGCGGGCAGTATCAATACTGCGCTCGCCGATGCCGCGCGCTGGCACGTTTATTATGCGCGTCAGGCGCAAATCATCAGAGGGTGTGGAGATAATATTGAGGTATGAGAGCATATCCTTTATCTCCGCACGGTCAAAAAAGCGCATGCCGCCAACTATGCGGTAAGGTATGCCGTTTCGCTTGAAGGCATATTCAAGCTGGTTTGACTGGGCGTTCATGCGGTAAAGAATCGCGTGGTCGCGCCAATTGGCACCGCGGCCATATTCGGCCATTATATGCGCGGCAATGTACTGCGCCTCGTCATTTTCGTTGTCGGCAACATATAGCTTTATCAGCTCGCCGTCACCGGAGTTCGTCCACAGCTCCTTGCCCTTGCGCCCCTCATTGTTGCGGATAACGGCGTTTGCCGCGTCAAGAATATGGCTTGTGCTGCGGTAGTTCTGCTCAAGGCGGATAGTGCGGCAGCCTTTAAACTCGCTTTCAAAGGAGAGGATATTTTCTATGGTTGCACCGCGGAACTTATATATGCTTTGGTCGTCATCACCTACAACGCATATATTTCCCCATCCCCCGGCGAGAAGCGAGGCGAGCATATACTGCAGGTGGTTTGTGTCCTGATACTCGTCGACCAGCACATACTGGAAGCGCCTCTGCCAGTGCCCACAGCACTCGTCATTCTCCTTGAGGAGCTTGACCGTGAAGAAAATCAAGTCATCAAAGTCCATGGCGTTTGCCGCGAACAGCCGCCGCGCGTATTCGACATAGATTTCGCCTATTTTAATCTGGCGCAAATCGCTCATCCGGCGCGCCTGCTCAAGAAACGCGGCCGCGCCCAGCTCATTATCTTTTGCGACGCTGATTTCCCGCATAACGGAGCGCGGCTGGAATGTTTTCTCGTCCAAGTCCATATCCTTTAAGATATGCTTTATAAGGCTCAGGCTGTCGGCGGTATCATATATTGAGAAGTTCGACGAGAAGCCGAGCTTTTCCGCGTCGCGCCGCAGTATGCGCACACAGGCAGAGTGGAAGGTGCAGGCCCAAACGTCATTTGCTGCGGGGCCAAGCTTGGCCGCAAGCCTGTCTTTAAGCTCTCCCGCCGCCTTGTTTGTAAAGGTAATGGCGAGTATGCGCCATGGGTCAACCGGGTCAAGCGCGGCATAGGGCACAGCGTCCTCCGCGCCCTCTTCGAGCTTGGCAAGCGTATATTCATCGGCAAAAGCGGGCAGCTCGTCACTGTCTCCGGCTTTTCCGAAGGTAAGCAGATTCTCTATGCGGTTGATTAATACAGTGGTCTTGCCGCTTCCGGCACCGGCCAATATGAGAAGAGGCCCCTCCGTGGCCATAACCGCGTCGATTTGTCTGTCATTCAGATGCGAAAAACGGGCGCGTATGTATGCTTTGCGCGCCTCAACATATTCTTTTTCAAAACCAATAGCCATGATGTAGATTCTAACACATCTGGCCGGGTTTAACAAGGAAGAAATTTCGTTGACAAGCAGGCCTTTTCTGGGCTATTATTTTAAAACATAAACAGAGAAAGAGACGCTTATGAAAAATTTTACGGCGAAGCTGAAAAGCCTCATAATAAAACATGAAAAACCGCTCATTATAATTCTACCCTGCCTTGCGGCGCTTATCGCAATTCTTATAGTTGCACCGCCGCTGAGTGTGTATATCGCCAACCGCCAAGCAGCGCGCGATACGCTCCCTGCCACGGCACAGGATGCACCCCAAGAATCCGCC
>CAUABY010000178.1 GCA_958427375.1 uncultured Eubacteriales bacterium | reverse complement strand
AGTTGCCCTTGGAATCGACAAAGGGTGTGAGCAGCGCCTCATAGCCCATGGAAAGGCGAACCATGGTCTCATATATCGCCGCGTCGCCGTGGGGATTGAGGCGCATGGTCTGGCCGACGATATTGGCGCTCTTTGTACGGCTGCCGGTCAGCAGACCCATTTTGAACATGGTGTACAGCAGCTTTCTATGCGAGGGCTTGAAGCCGTCTATCTCTGGGATTGCGCGCGAGACTATTACGCTCATGGCATAGGGCATGTAGTTTTTCTCAAGTGTTTCGGTGATGGGCTGTTCGAGCACCTCAGCGCGAAGCCCCAGCACATTGGGGTTATTGTATTTTTTCTTTTCTTCCTGTTTCTTCTTTGCCATTACGCACCGCTCTTATCAATACTTATACTGGCTCTTTTTAGCCTTTTTGCCCGTGATGAGATTATGATGGCAGCGCGGGCAGGTGGTTATTTTCAGCACGCCAAGCATGATGTGCTTGCCGCAGTGAGGGCAGCGGCAGTACTTGAATGTGACATACAGTGTCGAGAAGAAAATGACGACTGTGAGGATGAAAAACACCGCTTGCAGGGAACTGTTGACCGCAGCAAAGACAAGGCTGAGCACACAGCTGACTACCGCGCCGATGAGGAACTTTTTCATCAGCTCTCTGCCATGGATAAAGCTGTTTTCATATATTTTCATTATAATCTCCATTCTGCCGCATAATTGACAGCACAAACAGGAACGAAAATCTCGCCATGCGGCTGGATGGAGATTTTCGGCATGTGCCGTGGCTGCCGCTCTGCGGCGAGCGGTACGCCGTTTTAATAATTATAGTGTGTTTTTTCACACTATTTTCTCCTTTATGATATATCCGCCAAGTCGAGATACTTATAACCGGACTCAGCGATATGGTTCTTCCTGCCCTCAAGATTATCGCCCAGCAGCAGGTCAAAGACCTCCGCCATGCGCTCGGCATCCTCTGGCATGACCTTGATGAGACGGCGGGTCTCCGGGTTCATGGTGGTCATCCACATCATATCCGGGTCGTTCTCACCGAGACCCTTACTGCGGTTTATGCTGGCCTTCACGCCCTTGAGAGAGTCGATGATCTCGGCCTTCTCGCGCTCGGAGTATGCAAAGTAGGTCTTGCCCTTACTCTCGATTTCATAGAGCGGCGACTCGGCGATAAACACATAGCCCTCGCGGATAAGTGTGGGGACAAGGCGGTAGAGCATGGTGAGAATGAGCGTTCGTATCTGGAAGCCGTCAACATCGGCATCGGTGCAGATTATGACCTTGTTCCAGCGCAGGTTTTCAAGGCTGAAGCTCGACAAGTCCTTGGTATGCTTATCCCTGACCTCAACACCGCAGCCGAGCACTTTCAGGAGGTCAGTAATAACGTCACTTTTAAATATGCGGCCATAGTCGGCCTTGAGGCAGTTCAGGATCTTGCCGCGCACGGGCATAATGCCCTGAAACTCCGCGTCACGGGAGAGCTTGCACGCGCCGAGAGCGGAATCGCCCTCGACGATATATATTTCGCGCCGCTCAGGGTCGCGGCTGCGGCAGTCGACAAACTTCTGCACGCGGTTTGCTATGTCTATACTGCCGGAGAGTTTCTTTTTCATGCCCTGCCGGGCACGCTCCGCCGTCTCGCGGCTGCGCTTATTGACAAGCACCTGCTCAGCTATCCTGTCCGCCTCCGGCTTATTCTCGATGAAATAGACCTCAAGCTGGGATTTGAAAAACTCCGTCATCGCCTGCTGGATGAACTTGTTGTTTATGGCCTTTTTGGTCTGGTTTTCATACGAGGTCTGGGTAGAAAAGCAGTTTGTGACAAGAATAAGACAGTCCTGAACATCCTGAAATTTGATGGATGATTCATTTTTCTGGTACTTTCCAAGCTGTTTTATGTAGGCGTCAATCGCGGAGACAAAGGCGCTTTTAGTGGCTCTCTCCGGCGCGCCGCCGTTTTCAAGCCACGAGGAGTTATGGTAGTACTCAATAGCCTGTGTCTTATTTGAAAAGCAGAAGGCCGCGGAGAGCTTGACCTTATATTCGGGCTTATCCTCTCTGTCGCGCCCCTTGGCGGTGGTGGAGATAAATTCCGGCGCGGTGAGCGCCCCCTCCCCCGCTATCTCGGCAACATAGTCGATAATGCCGTTTTCATAGCAGTAATCGCGCGTTTCAAGCTTTCCGTTCTTCTCTATCTGGAGACGGAAAGTCACGCCCGCGTTCACAACCGCTTGACGGTGGAGGATATTATCAAAATACTCCTCCGGAATATCAATGTCGGTAAAAACCTCTCTGTCGGGCAGCCAGCGGATTGTTGTGCCGGTCTTTTTTCTGTCGGCCTCTTCAACCGTCAGCTCCTGACCCTTTTTGCCGACAGGCTTGCCTCTTTTAAAATGCAGAGAGTACTTTTTCCCATCGCGGCGCACGGTAACATCCATATATTCGGAGGCGTACTGCGTTGCGCACGAGCCGAGGCCGTTGAGACCGAGGGAGTACTCATAGTCGCCCCCGTCGGAATTTTTGTATTTGCCGCCCGCGTACAGCTCGCAGAACACGAGCTCCCAGTTATAGCGCTTTTCAACAGGGTTCCAGTCCATTGGACAGCCGCGGCCAAAGTCCGACACTTCGATGGATTTGTCCTCAAAATACGTCAGCGTAATCAGGTCGCCGAAGCCCTCGCGCGCTTCGTCAATAGAGTTTGAAAGTATCTCAAAGACGGCATGTTCACAGCCGTCCAGCCCGTCCGAGCCGAAGATGACGCCGGGGCGTTTGCGAACCCTGTCCGCGCCCTTGAGCTGAGAAATACTGTCGTTACCGTACTGTGGAGTGCTTGATGCCATAAGTTCATTTACCTCTTTACACATAGCAAATCTATTATATTATAGCAAAAAATTGTGCTATTTTCAAGAGTGAATACTCGTCCACGCAAGCAGGCAATTGCCAAAAGCGGGCCGGCAGTGTACAATAGATGTACCTGTCAGCCCGCCCCGCGGCGGATATTTTCTCTTTCGGGAAAACTCTCCTGCCACTTGACAATTTTCCGTTTTGGATGTATCCATTATATATAGTCTATACTATGGTACATACAGCAGCTTGTTTATCTCTCGCCGCGCGGTTGATTGTCTGTTGCTATTATCTGCGGCTGCTCGGAAAATAATCTGCTATTTTCTGCCTGAATTTGAAAGGACTTTGAAAGGAAACACGCATGGATCTCGTTACTATACTTGAATTTGCCGCCATCGTTGTGGCAATATACGCTTTTTTAAAGCTTTTATCAGCACCGCTCAAGCTCATAATAAAGCTGCTCTTACACGCCGGGCTCGGCTTTCTGCTGCTGCTCGTTGAGGAAATAATCGCGGGCTTTTTCGATTTTTCACTCGGCATAAACCTTGTAAACTGCCTCGTGGCCGGTATTCTCGGCATCCCCGGTGTTATCATCCTTGTACTTATCAAGCTGTTTCTGTGAGCAAGCTAAATTGAGCACCTCAATATTATGTAAACTGTTTTATGTAACTCCATAAAGGTCATAGAGATAGCGGGGTTTCATTTGCTGAACCCCGCTATCTCTATATTTACAGCTCCTCGACAATGAGGATATTTTCAAGTTCGGTAAGATTTTTGAGCAGGCTGCGGTCGAGCACCTTTTTGCTGGTTTGGACGGTAATAATGGCGTTATAGTGGTTCACGCCGTCATCACCCGATGTGCGTGTAATCTCAAGCCCGCTCGTTTTGACCTTGTTCTCGCGGATGACACGCAGTATATTTTCTATGCTGTCGGCCTTGAGATACTCGATGTAGAGGTTCACATCGTCTATCTTGCGGGCGAAGCGGTACTCAATCTTAATGAGCACAAGCTCTGCGAAGATGACCATGAGCGTTGCGAAAATTGCGCCCTCGGCATAGCCCGCGCCGCAGACAAGGCCGATAATCGCACTCGTCCAAAGGCCGGCGGCAGTGGTAAGGCCTTTTACGCGCTGGCGGTTCGTGACTATGATCGTGCCCGCGCCGATGAAGCCGATACCGGCAACAACCTGCGCGCCGAGACGCGCAACATCTGTAAAGAGGCCGAGCTTAAAATACATAAACTGGCTTGTAAGCGTAGTTATAGCCGCGCCGAGGCAGATGAGAATATGTGTGCGGAAACCGGCCGGGCGGCGTTTATACTCACGCTCTATGCCTATTAGGCCGCCGCAGATAACAGCCAAAAACATACGCGCGAATATTGCCAGGAAGTCAAGCTCGCGTATAAAATCAAAATAAGACAGCATTTTCCGACCCTCCTTTATATTTCATCTATGGCGATAACGCCGTCGAGTGTGGACAGTTTTGCTAGTATCTCCGTGTGCTGTTTGCGCGAGGGCAGGCGCAGTGAGCACAGCACACTAAAGCGCGCCATATGCTCGTGCTTGTCCTTTTCGATATCGACATCATAGAGGTGTATGCCCTCATTTTTGATGTAGTTGACGATATTGCTGATATTTTCAAAGGAGTCCATCTCGACATAGACGCTCATGTTGCGCGAGTGGGCAAGCATAAAATTCTCAATAAAAGGCAGAAGCTTCATAGAGAACACGATGAGCACAGTGCCAATGATAAAGCACTCGTAAAAGCCCGCACCTATC
>CAUABY010000177.1 GCA_958427375.1 uncultured Eubacteriales bacterium | reverse complement strand
AGCATCTGGTGGAGCCAGAATACATTTTATTCGCCCAAAAATCTGTCACAGTTAGCGGCGGCATCCTTCGGCCAGACCTTTACCATAACCCCGCTCCAGCTCATCACGGCTGTGAGCGCGTGCGTGAATGGCGGACATCTGATGCAGCCGTATGTTGTGCAGCGCATGCTTCAAAGCGACGGAACGCTTGCATATGAGCACAAGCCAAACGAGGTGCGCCAGGTTATAAGCGAGGAGACGAGCGCCACTGTGCGCAGTATCCTTGAACAGGTCGTCGGCGACCCGGAGGACGGCACCGGGCGCAATGCCGCCGTCAGCGGCTACCGCATCGGCGGCAAGACCGGCACAAGCGAAAAGGTGAGCCTTGAAGCCAAAACGGGCCAAAAGGAATATATTGTCTCGTTTATCGGCTTTGCCCCGGCGGATGACCCTAAAATAGCGGTGCTTATTTTCTTGGATACTCCATCAAATAAGTCCGGCGTGTATGTCAGCGGCGGACAAATGGCGGCTCCGGTGGTCGGGCGCATGATGGCGGATATTCTGTCGTATATGGGCGTTGAGCCGGATACTGAGGGCAACAAATTCAGCGCCACAATGCCGCTTGTGCTCGATATGAGCCTTGACAGAGCGGTAAACGCCGTGAAGGACGCGGGGCTCGAATATCGCACGATAGGTGAGGGAAGCACCGTCACGGCACAGCTTCCGCTGTCAGGCACAACCATAGCATCAGGAAGCCAGATAATTCTTTATCTTGGCGAGACGCCGTCAGATGAATTGGAAACGATGCCGGAACTAACCGGCATGAGTTATGAAGAGGCGCGCGATATGCTCTCGTACTATGGAATATATATCACAACCTCAAGTCCCGTGACAAACTTGGCAGAGCAGACCGTGGGCACGCAAAATATAAGCCCCGGCAGCCTGGTCAGCCACGGCACAACAATAGAAGTCAGCCTGATCAGCAGTGATGAGTCGATGCTGGGCAAGTATTAAAGGCTTGACTACTGTTAACTAATACAAAGGGAGATAAAATAAATGAAGCTGAAAGAATTACTCTCAGAGCTTGAAGTACTCTCCGCAACGGCGGATATGGAGATGGATATAAGCGGGGTGAGCTATGACTCACGCGTTACCGCGCCCGGAGACCTTTTCGTGGCCATAAAGGGATTTGAATCCGACGGCCACAGGTTTATACCAAAGGCGATGGAGCGCGGCGCGGCGGCGGTGCTGTGCGAGACAGTGCCGACGGATGGCACGCCCTATGTTCAGGTGGGCGATACGCGCAAAGGCCTTGCGTATGTAAGCCGTAAGTTTTTCGGAAACCCGGCAAAAGAGATGAAGATGATAGGCATTACCGGCACAAGCGGAAAAACCACATCATCCTACCTCATCAAGCACCTGCTGGAAGTCTGCCTCGGCGCTAAAGTCGGCCTTATCGGCACAAACGGCAACCTCATAGGCGAGAAGAGCATACACTCCGAGCACACGACGCCGGAGAGCTATGAGCTGCATAAGCTGTTTCGCCGCATGGCGGACGAGGGCTGCACCCACGTGGTAATGGAGGTTTCATCCCACGCCCTTGCGCTTGAGCGCGTGGCGGGCATATATTACGATGTGGCAGAGTATACGAATCTATCGCAGGACCATCTTGACCTCCACGGTACAATGGAGGAGTATGCCGCGGCCAAGAAAAAGCTCTTTAGCCAGTGCGGCATAGGCTGCCTGAATGCCGACGACGATAAAACTGCGTATATGCTCGACGGCTCGCCCTGCAAGGCAATAACCTTTTCGGCGGAATCGAACAACGCTGATTTGACGGCAAAAGATGTGAGGATGAGCGCAAGCGGTGTGCGCTTTGCCGCGGTTTATAAAAACGCTTTGGCGCTGACAAAGCTCGCCATACCGGGCATGTTCTCTGTGCATAACGCGCTGGGCGCAATAGCGGTCGGTCTCGCGCTCGGCATCAGCCTTGATGATTGCTGTGCCGCAATGGCCACGGCAAAGGGCGTAAAGGGCAGAGTGGAGGTCGTGCCGACGGATGGGGACTATACAATAGTCATCGACTACTCGCACAAGCCCGGCGCACTTGAAACCGTGCTTAAGACTCTGCGCCCCGTCACAACCGGCCGGCTTGTTTGTCTTTTTGGCTGCGGCGGAGACAGAGACAGAGCCAAGCGCCCAATCATGGGGGCAATCGCGGCGGACAACGCGGATTTTGTCATCGTAACAAGCGATAATCCGCGCACGGAAAAGCCTGAGGATATAATAAATGAGATAACCGAGGGTATGAAAAACAAACGCACACCGAAGAAAATCATCTGTGACAGAGTAAAGGCAATTCAGTGGGCTATTGACAACGTCCGCCCCGGTGATGTAATATTACTTGCCGGCAAAGGCCACGAGGACTACCAGGTGGTGGGCCATGAGAAGCATCACATGGATGAGCGCGAAATAGTGGCAGACTGGTTAAAACAAAGAAAAAGCCGTGGCTGAAATGCCGCGCCGAATTGGAGTAAAACATGACGATTAAGCTGATAACTGCCTTCGTTCTGGCATTTCTATTTGCAACAGCCTTCGGAAAGTTCTATATCCCTTGGCTTCGCAAGCAGAAAGCCGGGCAGGAGATAAAGTCTGATGGCCCAACATGGCATATGTCCAAGAGCGGCACCCCAACCATGGGCGGTGTGACTTTCATAGCCGCAATTGCTTTCGTGTGCCTGACTGTCGGCTTTGATGGTATGCTTCACGGCGATTTCGTGCATATCTTCGTGCTGCTGTTTGCCCTTGTTTTTGGCGCGATAGGCTTTTTGGATGACTGGGAAAAGCTTAAAAAGAAGCAAAACCTTGGCCTGACCGCGAAAATGAAGTTCCTATTGCAGCTTGCCGCGGCGCTGGTGTTCATCATGCTCATGCGTGAGCTGGGCTTTTTGTCGCCGAAGCTTTATGTGCCGTTTTTCAATAAAACCATATATATGCCGGAGTGGCTGTACTTTATCTTTGCATCTTTTGTCATTGTCGGCACGGTTAACGCCGTTAATATAACGGACGGTATTGACGGGCTTGCCGCCGGTACAAGTATCCCGGTTTTCCTCTTCTTTGTCGTGGTGGGCTTTTACTGGGGAGAGACCTATCTTGAGCTGAGCATTTTTGCCTCCGGCATGGTAGGCGGACTTCTGGGCTTTTTGGTGTATAACTATAATCCCGCAAAGTGCTTTATGGGCGACACAGGCTCGCTCTTCCTCGGCGGAGCTGTTGCCGCGCTTGCCTTTGCGTATGATATGCCGCTCATACTTATTACTCTTGGCATCATCTATATAATCGAGACACTCTCTGATATCATTCAGGTGACTTACTTCAAACTCAGCCATGGCAAGCGCGTGTTCAAAATGGCGCCCTTCCACCATCACTTGGAGATGGGCGGATGGACGGGTAAAAAGTGGAAAGAGAGAGAAATTTTTGCTCTGTTTACTGGAATATCTCTGGCCTTTGCAATCATATCATTTATAGGGGTATATAATCGCGTACTCTGATACTATGTAATTTCAAAGCCGGGGAGGTGGGAAGATGCGTTATGAAAGCGCCCGCCTCGCCGACTTTTCCGTTGCCACGGATAAGGAACGCCGCCGCAGCTTTGACTCATCTTTTTTTATTCTTGTTGTGCTGCTGCTTACAATGGGTGTTGTAATGGTGCTCTCGTCTAGTTACGCGAGAGCCTATTATGACCCCAGCAACAGAACTGGCGGCAATGCGGCGTATTATTTTATCCGCCAGCTCCTATTTGCCTTGCTCGGCGTTGGGGTGATGCTCTTCACTTCGCGCATACCCATGTGGCTTTACAGGCGCTATGCCTTTCACATCCTATGCCTTGTGCTTGTGCTGCTGATATTAGTCCCGATAATCGGCGTAAAGGCCAACGGCGCGCGCCGCTGGCTTGGTGTTGGAGGTTTGACCGTTCAGCCCTCGGAGCTTGCAAAATTAGCGGTAATCATCTCATTTTCCGCGCTTATATGCCGCCTGCGCGGCAGAATGCACAGCTTCAAATACGGCATCTTGCCTTTTGCGGCAATATTGTGTACAATTATAGCGCTGCTCGTGCTTGAGCCGCATTTTTCCGCCTCGATAATTATTATCGCTATCGGCGGCGCGATGCTGTTTCTGGGCGGTGTGCGCTTGGGCTGGTTCGCGGCTGCTTTCGGTGCGGTGGGCGCGGCGGTTGCTGTGCTGCTGACCTTTTTCCCCTATGCCTCCAGCCGCATAAATACCTGGCGGGATCCGTTTTCAAGCTCTTCGGACGAGGGGTATCAGATAGTCCAGTCCCTCTACTCAATAGGCTCCGGCGGCTTGAGCGGCCTTGGCCTCGGTGGCAGCAGACAGAAGTTCCTGTATCTGCCGGAGGAGCACAATGACTTTATTTTTTCCGTGTGGTGTGAGGAGCTGGGCTTTATAGGCGCGGCGCTTATTTTGGTGCTTTTCGCAATGCTGATTCTGCGCGGCTACTGGATAGCCCTGCACTCACCGGACAGGTTCAGCTTTCTTGTCTGCGCGGGCATAACTACCCTGCTTGCGATACAGGTTTTCCTGAATGTTGCCGTGGTGACAAATCTTGTCCCCTGCACGGGAATTTCTCTGCCGTTTTTCAGCTATGGCGGCACGGCGCTGTCCATCCAGCTGGCGGAGATG
>CAUABY010000176.1 GCA_958427375.1 uncultured Eubacteriales bacterium | reverse complement strand
AGCTGTACGGCAGGGGGAGGCTTTGCCGCGCGCCGGAGCTTGCGGCGGCAAAGGGGAGCGCCTTCATCTGCGCGCAGGCCAAAAGCGAGTATGCGGATGAGCTCAACGGGGCGGCCGGGCTCGTTGAGGCGGGGCTTGCGCTGCTGAGTGAAAATTTCCCAGGGAATATTAAGTTTGAAACATGCCGCGCTCAAGCAGGGGCGTGCCGGACGGCAGAATTCGGCGCCCCATCAGCTTCAACCGGCAGAGAGGAGATATACAAACAATGAAAGATTTTTATTACGATGTTCAGCTCTTCGCCGGAGGCAGGGAATGCGGCGTGACGGGCGCAAAGGCGGCAGACGCCGTGCCGCAGATTACGGGCGCAAAGGCTCCCGCCGCCGGGGAGCAGGGCAGACGCCGCGACAGCTTCAAAAAGCTCATCGAGGGCGAGTTTAAGGCCGAGTACGACGAGAATGTGCAGAACATTTTGAAAAAGCGCCTGAAGGGCAGTGAGGAGACAATGAAAAAGTTTGAGGCCCTCGCCCCGGCGCTGAAAGTGCTCGAACAGCGCTACGGCGTAAGCCCCGGCGACGCCGCCGCACTCGCCGAGGCCGTGCTGAACGACAAGGCCGGGGAGCGGGACGCTGAGGCCGGGGAGAACGCCAGAAAAGAGCGAGCCTCCCGCCTCTACAGCCGCTGGCTGCGCGAGAGCGCCGCACTGCGCGGCACATATCCCGGCTTCGACTTGGCAGCACAGCTTCAAAACGAGGACTTCCGTGAGCTTTTGCAGGGCGGGGCGAGCATGCGCGCGGCCTATGAGCTTGCAAACCGGGACGCGCTCATGCGCGAGGCGGCGCGCGATATGGAGGACAAGATTGCCCGCCGCATCCTCTCCGGCACCGCCCGCCCGCGCGAGGGCGGACTGAGCAGCCAGAGCAGCGCGGTAGTCAAAAGCGACGTTGCCCACATGTCCAAAGCCGCGCGGCGGGACATAATCCGCCGTGTCCAGAGCGGCGAAAAAATATCATTTTAAGGCTGAAAAGGAGAAAACACCACATGAATTACGATATCCCGCATTACGATATCCAGCTTTTCGCGGAAGAGACCACGCCCACAAGCAACCTTCAGACCACGGGGACTACCACGCTCAGCGCGGAGATGAAAACCTTCTACGACATGACCCTCATCGACGAGGCCGAGGCAAATCTCGTCCACGACCAGTTCGGCCAGAAGCGCCCCATCCCCGCGAACGGCGGCAAGGTGATAGAGTTCCGCAAGTTCGCGCCTCTCGCCAAGGCCAGCACCCCGCTGACCGAGGGCGTGACCCCAAGCGGCAAGCAGCTGAGCGTCAGCACTGGTACCGCGACCGTGTCGCAGTACGGCGACTACATTACCCAGTCCGACCTGCTTGAGCTGACCGCGCTTGACAACACCATCCTTGAATCCGTCAAGCTTCTTGGCCGTCAGGCGGGCGCGACGCTTGACACCGTGGTGAGAAACGTCATGCAGTCCGGCACAAACGTGATGTATGCTGAAAAGGTCACAAGCAGCGGCACAACCGAAGTCACCAGCCGCGCAAATCTCGACAATACCTGCCAGATAACCGTGGAGCTTATCCAGCGCGCCGTGGCCAAGCTGCGCGCGCAGAACGCGCCCACCATCAACGGCAAGTACGTCGGCATCATCCACCCCTATGTGGCCTATGACCTCATGCGCGACCCGGAGTGGATTGACGCGCACAAGTACGCCCAGCCGGAAAACCTCTATCAGGGCGAGATTGGCGAGATCGCGGGCGTGCGCTTCGTGCAGACCACCGAGGCCAAAATTTACGCCCCCGCCACCACCGGCGGCCCGGCAATTTTCGGCACGCTCATCTTCGGCGACGGGGCATACGGCGTGACCGAGGTCAACGGCGGCGGGCTTGAGATTATCGTCAAGCAGCGCGGCTCATCCGGCGCGGCTGACCCGCTCGACCAGCGCTCCAGCGTCGGCTGGAAGGCCATCAAGACCGCTGAGCTGCTCATCGAAAACTACATCTGCCGTATCGAGTCCTGCTCCAAGCGCTTCTCGGCCACGGCAACTGCAAACTAAGGAGGGTTAAAACTATGGCAAAAACCGATGCAAACGGCGAAAAGTTAGTTAAAATCAGGCTCCCGAAGGAACGCCGCGACCAGGAGGATGTGTTTGTGGGCGTCAACGAGCGCACATGGCTCATCAAGCGCGGCGTGGATGTTGAAGTGCCGGAGTGCGTGGCCGAGGTGCTGAAAAACAGGGAGGACATGCTCGAAACCATTATGGCCTTCGAGAACGCGCAGAGAAAGGCCGACTGACGCCATGACCCTCAACGAAGCGATAACCCGCACAGACGCGCTAAAGCCCAACGGCTTTACCCGCGCGCAGAAATTAGCGTGGCTGTCAGCGCTCGACGGGGGTGTTACTGCGGAGGTCATCAACACGCATGAGGGCGGGGAATGGGTGGAGTTTGCACCCTATACCGAGCAGAGCGATGGCAGCACCGCCCTGCTCATCCCGCCGCCCTATGACGAGGTGTACCAGCGCTATCTTGAGGCGCAGATGGACTATGCTAACGGCGAGTTTGAGCGCTTCAACAATTCAAACGCGATGTATACCGCGGCGTATACCGCCTTCGTCAACTACTACAACCGCACACACCTGCCCATCGGCACGGACAAAAAATACTACTGAGCGAGGAGGGGAGCCATGCTCTATCCAAGACTGCAAAAGAAAAATACCGACCGGCGCATGCTCTCGGCATTCCGCGGCTATGAGCATCGCCTGCGCACGAGCCAGGGCGCGTTTTACGAGACTAAAAACCTCTCATCATCGCTCTATCCGCTTTTGAGCGTGAGGCCACGCCGCGCCGTGTATAAGACCCTGAGCGCGCCGCAGGGCATGATTGAAAAGGACGCGCTTGCCTACATTGACGGCGGCTGCCTCTATTATAACGGCCTGCCAACGGCGCTCACCGGCATTGCCGCGGGGGAAAAGCAGCTCGTCAGCATGGGCGCGTACATCTGCATCTTCCCCGACAAGCTCTATTACAACACCGAGGACCCGGCAGATTACGGCTCAATGGAGGCGGGCTGGGACTATACCGGCGCTGTGAGCTATACCATGTGCAACGCCGAGGGCGAGGACTACCCCGCGCCAGACACCGGCACGGAAGAGCCGGCAAACCCCAATGATGGCGACTGCTGGCTCAACACCGCGTCAAACACCCTGAGCATATACGGAGGCGGAATGTGGACGCAGATTGAAAGCGTATATGTCAAGCTCCGCTTCACAACGCAGGGTCAGATACCCGCCGCCTTTGCCCGCTATGACGGGGTGGAGCTTACAGGCAGCTCGGTTGAAGCCGTCAATGGCAGCAAGATACTGCAAGCCGTGGGCGGCAGCGCGGGCACCGCGCCTGATTACGCGGACGCGGAGGGCGACTATATTGTGGTCATCGCCGCGCCCGGCATATACACCGCCGTGGAGAGCGAGAGCATACATCTCACGCGCGCCGTGCCGGACATGGACTTCGTCTGCCAGTGCGCAAACCGGCTCTGGGGCTGCCGCTATGGAAACGACGGCACGCGCAACATAAACGAGCTCTACTGCTGTGCGCTCGGTGACTTTAAAAACTGGAGCCAGTACCTCGGCCTCTCCACCGACTCATGGCGCGCGAGCGTAGGCTCAGACGGGGTGTGGACGGGCGCTGTCAGCTATCTGGGTGAGCCGCTCTTTTTCAAGGAAAACTGCATCCACCGCGTCTCCGTGTCCTCAATCGGCGCGCATCAGGTGGGAGAGACGCTGTGCCGCGGCGTGCAGAAGGGCAGCGCGAAGAGCCTGTGTGTAGTCAATGAGACGCTCTACTATAAATCCCGCAGTGACGTGTGCGCGTATCAGGGCGGCTTCCCGGAAAGCGTGTCCGCCGCGCTCGGCGAGGAGCGCTACAGCGCGGCGGTGGCCGGGGCATTCGGGCAGAAGTATTACATCTCCATGCTCGACGCGGCGGGGGAGGCACAGCTGTTCGCGCTGGACATCGCGCGCGGAATCTGGATGCACGAGGACGGACTGCGCGCGGACGCTTTTGCCCGCGTGGACGATGAGCTCTTCTGTCTTTCGGGCACCACGCTCTATGCCATCAACGGTACAACAGGAACGCCTGAAGGCGCGGTCAGCTGGCAGGCGGAGACGGGGCTTATCGGCTGCGAGTACCCAAAGGCCAAGTATCTAAGCCGCGTGTATATCCGCGCGTGGCTCGGCGAGGGGGCGCAGATGAAGCTCTATATCGAGTACGACTCCTCCGGCGAGTGGCAGGAGGCCGGGGAGCTGAAACCGGATAAAATAGGCACGGCGGAGTTGTCCCTGCGTCTGCACCGCTGTGACCATGTGCGTTTGCGCCTCACGGGGCAGGGCGAGATGAAGCTCATTTCCGCCGCGCGCGAGCTGACTGTGGGGTGACGCGCGATGTTTGATTTACCTCCCATACTCTCCGGCAATACCGCCCAGCAGATAACGGCACTGCGAAACTATCTCGTGCGCATGGCCGGGCAGCTGAACTCCGCCTCAACCGCCCCCGCCGCCACTACTATGTATACCACCGCCGATGGCAGACGCGTTTACAAAAACGCCGTCTCCGCCGCGCCCGAACAGGAGAGCGCGGGCGGCGGGGCGGACGTGGAGGAGGTGCGCAAA
>CAUABY010000175.1 GCA_958427375.1 uncultured Eubacteriales bacterium | reverse complement strand
TCGCCGCATAAGAAAAGCCCGCTTCAAAAGAGAAGTGGGCATAAAACAAAAAACTCGCTTTTTTCAAAGCAAGTCCTTATTAAGAATACTCAGCGCACCCGTTTGGTGGAGATAAGCGGGATCGAACCGCTGACCTCTTGAATGCCATTCAAGCGCTCTCCCAGCTGAGCTATACCCCCATATAAGGGGTGCGCTGAGTAATTTCTTATTCAATTAGTGCGGGGGTTGTTTACCGCTTCAACCGGGCTCCCAGCTGAGCTATACCCCCGTGAACGAGTGATATAATACCAGATGGGAAAGAAAATGTCAAGCCCTATTTTTGCTTTTTTGCGAAAATACGTCAAAAAGGCCAGGTCGGCAGCCAGGCCAAGAGCTTTGTTGCCTGCGCGTTGTTCACCGCAAGACCACTCAGCGCGGGGTAGAAGAGCACGAATACCGCCGCTGACACCACGGCAAAACCGCCGATGTACAGCTTCCAGCGCCGATTGTGAAGCCTGATCAGCTTGAAGCAGTAGCCGAGGGACAGCACCAAAAACACGGTGCAGGGGAAATAGTGATACTCGAAGGTCAGGCGTGTTATAAGCGTCCACGGCAGAAGCTGGGCGAGATAACCCACGAGGATAAAGCCAGCAGTCGTGTCGCGGCGGAAGATGGCGGTGTAGATGAGCACAAACAGGCTTAGCAGTCCGCCCCAGCATAGCACAGGGTTTACAAACGCGCCGAAGCTTGAGCGCATGCCGTCATCAAAATAGTTGAGATAGTAGAGTATCGGCCGGATATCAAGCACCCACTGATACCACTTCGAGGCGTAAGGATGCTCCGCCACAAGCCCGGAGTGGTAGCTGAACATGAACTTCTGGTTGTCAAGCACGAGCTGTGCGTAATCTTTCGTAAAGAACATGCCGAGCCCGCCAAGCCCTCTGGCCGTGCCGTATGCCGCATAGCTCACATAGTAGATAAGCGCGGGGACGGCGGCAAAGAAGCCTAAGCAGAAAAGCGCGTTTTTGGCAAAAGCCCTGAACCCATGCCTGCGGTGTATGAGCCAGTACGCCGCCCAGATAATGGCAAGCCCGCCCCCGGCATATACAGCTGTCCACTTTGAGGCCGCGCCAAGTCCGAAAGACAGGCCCGAAAGCGCAAGGTAGAGATATGCCCTGCGCGTCGGCGGGGCGTCCCCGGCCTCGACGATAAACAGGTACATGAAAAGATACATCAGCATAATGAAAATTACGCCGTAAGTGTCAATCGTGGCAATGCGCGTCTGCACAAAATGCATGAAATCCGCGGCAAATACCAGCGTGCAGGCCGTCGGCACAGTCCGCCCGCCGAACATCTTCTTGATAAAAACGTACATTATCGGCAGCATAAGCACACCGAAAAGTGTGCCCATAAAGCGCCAGCCGAACGGGGTCATGCCGAAAATACTCACGCCCAGCGAGATGATAAGCTTGCCGAGCGGAGGATGCGAGACCTCATAGGGGTAAACATTGTTTAGCTGCTCCCAAGCCGTGCGCGCGTGATATATCTCGTCAAAATATGCGGAGTTGAGGAAGTTTTGGCTTATAGGAACGGTGTCCTGCTCGTCCGTGAGCAGCGCGCCGTTTACGTCACCATTGTACGCGCTGACGCGCATCAGTTCACCGTCGCCGTTATAAAATCCGAGCTCGCCAAGGTATACGCCGCCGCTGCCGGTGAGGCGCACATAGCGCGGCGTTGTGAACGAGGCGGGATAGACCTCGTTCCATTTCAAAACGCTGACATAGTTCTGCTCATAGTCGAGCACATGCTCCCACGCGATGCCGTCGGCGGAAAACTCAATGGAATAACTGCCCTCGCCGACGCCGGAGAAGAGCATAATCCTGCTCGGATATTCGTCACCATTCAGCTCAACCACGGCGGAGCTGCCCTCCATCGCGGCATAGCTCTCGGGTGACTTTGTATTGCCAAGCCCGGTGAACGCAAGCGCGGCGTAAACGAGGCTGATTACTGCCATTATAAGCGCGTCAGCGCGGTCAATGCGCCGCACACAGCCGCTTTGAGAGGGCAGGGTGCAGTGCTTGAGATTTGGAAGAGCGAAGAAAAAGAGAATAAGCAGAACAGCCAGCCCGGCCGGCATGAGATAGGTAATTTTCATAAGCGATGATAGTGTCTTTCGTTATTTGATAATATTATGCGCAAAAGGCGGGGGTTCAGCCGTATGCGGGCAGAACCTGACGATAGGTTATCCCGCAGGTCACACAGTAGCTGACGGATTCACCGTCAGCGTCGGCTGTGGGCCCGCGATAGCTCTGCTGCACCCAGGTGTGCTGGTGCTCACATATGCCAAAGCCGTGCTCCTGCCCGTCGCACACGGGCTTGAGGCAGTTCTTGCATGTGCCGTGATCCGCACCATCTGTGACGCAGTGCCCGGCATAGCCGCATTCCGGCACGGCGTGTTCAGAGATGGCAACGCCGTCGGCACAGATGTAGTGCCCGCAGGGGAGCATGTGCAGCGCGCAGTCCTGATTTTCACCACAGCTGGGGCAGACGCAGTCCACGTCAAAGCCGGCGGCATTTTCCGCCACACGCACACTCAGCGATTGAAGCTCCTCTCCTAACGCGTTTGTAAAGCTTAAGAGCGAGCGCCCCTCGGACAGCGGCACGAGCGTTTCGCAGTCAGCAAGCCATACGACCTGCGGCCGGATATTGACCGCGCACAGTCCGTCGACATCCGTCAGGCGTTCTGTCTTCACACTGAGGCTTTCATCCGACTCAACATCAAATTCGACGATGAGCTCACCAATTTTGTTCCAATCATCCCCGCCGTTGGCAGTGCATTCCTCAGCCGCGGAGAGAGCGTCCGCGCGCAGCGCCCCATAAACAGGCTGCCTGTCATGTGTTATCGTGCTCCCAGTGCGGCTTAAGGTGACAAGCAGGGGAGCGGTGGAAGCTTCCACCAGCTTCCCGCCATTGTCGGGCTTGGAAAGCTCCATACCGGAGAAAAATTCGCCGAGATAATTCCCGTCCGCGTCAAAATCCTCTGCCGTGATGCGCTCTCCGCCCTTGAAAGCGAGGCCGCGCCGCGCGCCGCCGCCAGCGGAGAAGAAGCCGCGCAGTTCAATGCGCGCGTTGTCGAAGCACAGCTGGAGGTCATCCTCAACACGCAGAGCGTCAGAGACCGCCGCGAGATAGAAATCCGCCTCGTATACCTCGGCCCCGTCCGTATTGATGTAGATGAACTGCCCCGGCTCAGGTCTGGACAGCGTTACCAGGGCGGAGGCGCTGGGGGAGAGGCACAGCACCGCGATAAGGGCAAGCAGTATGGAAATGTATCGCTTCATGGCTCTCCTCCTCAAATAAATCAGGTGATTATCTCTTTTATAAGCACATTTGCCGCGACGGGCTGTGCGCTGAACTCATAGCATTTCAGAAGCTCGTCCGCGGCGGTCTTGGCAGCGGCCTCGTCCGCGGCGTGGATGATGGCTATGGTCTCACCGGCTTGGACGCGCTCACCGACCTTCTTGCTAAGCATAATGCCTACGGAAAGGTCAATAACGCTGTCCTTAGTCACACGCCCGCCGCCGAGGTGCATTGCCGCAAGGCCGACTTCGTCCGCCTCAATGTGGCTCACATAGCCGCTGACAGGGCAGGGTACAGGGTATACCACCGGCGCTGCCGGCAGACGGCAGGTGTCCATCACGTCGGCGCGGCTGCCGCCCTGACCCTCAATAAGGTCGCCGAGCTTTGTAAGTGCCGTGCCGTCATCAATGCTTTTTTGAAGCATTTTTCGTGCCTCAATCTCGTCCGCCGCAAGCCCGGCGGCGGTCAGCATGCAGCTGCCCAGCGTGAGGCAGAGCTCAAGCAAATCGTCCTTAGTCTCGCCCTTGAGCACACTGATGGCCTCCTTGACCTCCAGCGCGTTGCCCACGGCGCGGCCAAGCGGCTGATCCATGTCGGTGATGCAGGCGGCACAGCGCCGCCCCGCGCCCTTGCCGATGGCGACCATGGTCTTGGCAAGCTCGCGCGCCTGCTCAATGTTTTTCATAAACGCGCCGGAGCCGCATTTAACGTCCAGCACTATTACATCCGCGCCCGCGGCAAGCTTCTTGGACATTATGGAGCTTGCGATAAGCGGAATACTCTGCACGGTGCCGGTCACGTCGCGCAGGGCGTAAAGCTTCTTGTCCGCCGGGTCAAGGTCGGCGGTCTGCCCGATAATGGCGATGCCGAGGCGGTTTACGTTTTCAAAAAACTGCTCGTCCGTCAGTGCGGTGGAAAAGCCGGGAAAGCTCTCAAGCTTGTCTATCGTGCCGCCCGTGTGCCCAAGGCCGCGCCCGGACATTTTGGCAATCTTCATCCCGCAGGCGGTGACCATGGGGCAGAGAATAAGGCTTGTCTTGTCACCAACGCCGCCGGTCGAGTGCTTGTCACCCTTAACACCGGCTATGGGGCTCAAATCCAGCACGTCGCCGGAGTGCATCATCGACAGCGTCAGGTTCAGCGTCTCCTCGCTGTCCATGCCCACAAAGAGGATAGCCATGCACATCGCGGACATCTGATAGTCCGGGATGATGCTCCGTGTGTAGTTTTGCACCATGAAATCGATCTCTTCGGCGCTAAGCTTTCCTCCGTCGCGCTTTTTCACAATCAAATCGGTCATCTGCATAATGCTGTCCTCCAATCATATCTTTGTAAGATATTATATTATACAGCAT
>CAUABY010000174.1 GCA_958427375.1 uncultured Eubacteriales bacterium | reverse complement strand
AAGTGTTTTAAGACTCAGTCAGTGGTGTAGTTGTCAAAATATCCCTGAATATAGACAATTGGTGTGCCCTTGTCGCCGCTGCCGGAGGTCAAATCGCACAGAGAGCCGATAAGGTCAGTGAGGCGGCGGGGCGTAGTGCCCTCGGAAACCATCTGTCCGACAAGGCTGCCGTCTTTCTTCTTTATCTCGCCCTTGATAGCGTCACGCAGTGCTTCGCCGGAGAGCTCGGCAAAGTCGTTATCGGCAAGGTACTTGAGCTTAAGCTCGTTGGGTGTGCCCTCAAGTCCGGAAGTGTATGCGGGAGATACGACGGGGTCAGCAAGCTCCCAAATCTTCCCGACGGGGTCCTTGAAAGCGCCATCGCCGTACACCATGACCTCAACATGCTTGCCGGTCGCCTTAAGCAGACGAGCCTGAATGTCCTCAACAAGCGGCTGGCAGTTGCGCGGGAAGAGCTTGACAGAGTCCTCAGTGGCCTTGTTCGTGCCGAGCAGACCGTAATTCTCATTGTAACCGCTGCCGTTGACAGGAGCTGTGAGAATATCGTCAAGCCCGTAAACACGCTCCGCACCGGCGGCCTTGAGAATACGCTTGGTGCGCTGACGTGTGTGTATATCACAGCAGATAACGTTCTTCGTATAGTCGAGCACGGCGCGCGCGTCGTTTGCAAATATAATCTCAGCCTCGGCGCCGCTCTCACGAATCACATCACCATAGTACTGGACATAGTCCATACCGGTGAACGGGTGCTTAGGATAGCCAAAGAGCTCTCTGTACTTATCGAGCGTGAGCACGTCGCGGTAAGGGTCAACTCCCTTTTCGTCGAGCATGTCAAGGCTGATAAGGTGGTTGCCGACCTCGTCAGAGGGGTAAGAGAGCATCAGCACAACTTTTTTCGCACCCTTTGCGATACCGCGCAGGCAGATGGCAAAACGGTTGCGGCTGAGAATCGGGAAAATAACGCCGACAGTCTCACCGCCGAATTTTGCGCGCACATCCTCTGCGATATCGTCAACCGTGGCATAATTGCCCTGTGCGCGGGCGACAATTGCCTCAGTCATGCAAACTATATCACGGTCGCGTACCGCAAGCTCACCGTTCTCGGCGGCCTGCATGACAGAACCGACAACAATTTCAGCAATGTTATCACCACTGCGTATAATAGGAGCGCGAAGGCCTCTCGAAACAGTACCAACCATACGAGACATAAATAAAGCACCTCAATGTTTTTAATTTAGCTTTTGCACATGTCGGGCATCCCCAACAGATGAAGTATACTATACTAAGTGAAGCTTGTAAACATTTTTTTGACTTTGTTCAAAGAAAAATTCTGAGCTTACGACAGAAGCATCCTGTCATTATCCAGCGCCTTGCCCACATTGGCCTTAAAGCAGTCAAGCAGGTCATTGACGGTGAAGCCATCACGCTCTTTGCCGCCTATGTCCAAAATTACGCGCCCGGCGTCCATCATAAGAGTGCGGTTTCCAAGCTCAAGCGCGGCCTGCATGTTGTGCGTTATCATAAGGCAGGTGAGATTGTTTTCCGCGACAATGCGCTTTGTAAGCTCCTGTACCTTCTCCGCTGTGCCGGGGTCAAGCGCGGCGGTGTGTTCATCGAGCAGGAGGAGTTTTGGCGGTGTTATGGTGGCCATCATCAGCGTCAGCGCCTGCCGCTGACCACCGGAGAGCAGACCAACCGGCTGGCGGAGTCTGTCCTCAAGCCCGATATCCAAAAGCGCAAGCCGCTCACGGAAAAACTCGCGGTCAGCTCTTGTTATGTGCGAAAACCATTTTCCGCGCCCGGAGGCGAGGGCTAAGTTTTCTTCAATAGTCATGCCGGGCGCACTGCCGCGCATCGGGTCTTGAAAGAGCCTGCCGATATTTTTGGCGCGCTTATATTCGGGCATGAAGCTTATATCGTCACCGTCAAGCTTGATAGAGCCGGAATCCGTGAAAAAGCTGCCGCTGATTGCATTGAACAAAGTGGACTTCCCTGCCCCGTTCGCGCCGATTATGGTCACAAAATCACCCTTGGCGAGATGCAGCGAGAAGTCGGTGAGCGCTTTTTTCGCATTGACCGTGCCGGGATTAAAGGTTTTTGAGATGTGTGATATGTTCAGCATGACCCGGCACCTCCTTTCGCGCGGTGTGCCGCAAGGCGGCGGCGCAGCATTGGCAGCCGAGCCTTGAGATACGGAATGGATATTGCGAGAACCACTATGACGGAGGATACGAGCTTGAGCATGAAGGCCGGCATATTAAGACGCAGGGCAATAGTGTACACAAGGCGGAAGATTATCGCGCCGAGCACCACGCCGATCTCGCGCTTCAAAATACCGCCGCGCCCCATGATAGTTCCGCCGATGAGCAGTGCGGCGAGCGCGATAGTGACAATGCCTGTGCCAAGATTGATGTCTACAGCCTTCTGTGACTGCGCCATCAGGCAGCCGGAAAGAGCTGTGAGGGAGTTTGCAACACAGAGCCCGACAATGGTGGTAAAGCTCGGATTTATTGAGGATGAGCGTACCATGTCCGGGTTATCGCCGGTTGCGCGTATGGATAGACCAAGTCTCGTGCGGAGAAACGCAAACAGTAGCAGGGCTGCTATAATAACCGCGGTCAGGGCGACGATGAGTTTATACGCCCCCTCAAAGGCAGTGCCGCTGAGCGCTGCTTTTACGATGGTAAAAACACTGTCCGTCTTGTTCATATTCATAAGAGACGAGCCACTCATGACCGCGATATTAATTGAATACAGCGCGGTATTGACGATTATACCCGCGAGCAGGCTGTTGACGCCCATGCGGCATTGCAGAACGGCGACAACGAAGCCGGAGATAACGCCCGCGCCCATGGCCGCCGCAAGCGACAGCCATGGGTGTCCAGAGAGCGCCACAACAGCGCCGACTGCCGCGCCAAGTGTGAAACAGCCATCTGTAGATAAATCACACACGTTTAGCATGGAATAGCTGAGGAAAAGCGCCAGAACCGTGAGTGAGGTTATTAACCCCAGCTCAACAGCGGTCTGACCGAGTGAAAGAATACTGCTTAATTGCATAGTTTTGCCCTTCTCTGCCTTATTTGCCGAGCTCGCCAAAGCTCTCGGCGGTGCTTATCTCTTTAACTGCGGTACAAAACGGAGCAAAGGTCTCAGATACTTCTGCATAATCATAGCCGAGCGCGGCGCAGGTTTCTGAGTTTACCGTTGCGGTGCCGTTATCAAAGGTTCTGACCGGCATTGCCGCGGGGTCAGCACCGTTTATGAGTATGTCCGCAGCCATTTCGGCAGTCTCAGCGCCGAGGTTTGCGTAATCCACGCCATAGCCGAGGAAAGCGCCGTTGAGCGCGAACGAATCAGCGCCTGTAAACTGCGGTATACCGGCCTCATTGAACATCTCATATATCGCAAGCTCCGCGGTCATAACGGTGTTGTCCTGCGGGGTAAACACGGCGTCAACACCATCCGCTATAAGCGCCTGAGCCGCGAGCATAATTTCATCCGTGGTGGTTCCTGTGCGCTCAACATACTCAATGCCCATGTCATCAAGAAGTGACTTTGCGGAGGCAATGGCGGTTGCCGAGGAGTCTTGCCCTTGGTCATAGAGAAGGCCGATTTTGCTGGCATCGGGCTTGAGTGCGAATATGAGCTTTATGACCGCGGCGGTGTCAAGATAGTCAGAAGTGCCGGTGATGTTTGTGCCGGGCTCGTCAAGTGAGCTGACAATACCGGCCGCAACGGGGTCTGATACCGCGGAAAAGACCACAGGCGTGCTGCCGCCCTCGGTCGCGGTCTGCATACGCATGGCGACGGGCGTTGCAATGCCGACCATGATGTCAACATTATCGGTGAGAAAGTTTGCAATAATCTGCTCCATAACGGAAGCGTCAGCGTTGCAGTTATCGTACAAAATATTAAAGCTTACCCCCTGCTCCTTTCCGATTTCCACAAGGCGGCTTTGAATGTTTTCGGCAATCTGGTTGAGTGAGGCGTCATCGACGTAGTTGCATATGCCAACGGTGAAACTGGCCGTGGTGTCAGAAGCTGAGGCTTCGGGCACGGGAGCGGATGAGCTGCCGCAGGCGCAGAGCGCGAAGCACATAACGAGCGCCAGAAGTGCGGCAAAGAGTTTACGAGTAGAGTTTTGCATGTTTTTCCCTCCATAGAAATTAAATATGTTTTCTTTCGGGCGGCGATGGAGGGGCCGCTGCCAACGGCCGTATTTTTCGGAGAAATAAAAAAACAGCCCCCTGTCCCACATGGGACAAGAGCTGCTCAACTGCTCCTGCGATACCACCCAAATTGGTGTTAAAAACACCCTCTCGCTTACACGTACCATCATACGTGCCCCAAAAGTTAACGGTATGGGTTTCCGTCGGCATCTACTTAGGCCAAGGCCTGTTCAAACCGCCCTCCGAAGTCCATTCACCCCGCACCATACGACCGTGCTCACACCACCCACGGCTCTCTGTACAATGGCTTTGCAAGGTTACTTCTCTTCATCACAGGTTTTACTTATTAAAGTATGGGTTAATTATAAATTTACGCCGGGCACTTGTCAAGAACTATATGCCACAAAATCCTTTGTTTATTTAAAGCGCAATTTCGTTAAAATATATAAAACACAGGCCGCATACCGCATGGAGTACACGGCCTGTAATAGATTGATTTTTAGTCGAAGGCGGGGTTGACCGCGTAGATATTGCGCTGGTTCATTCTGTCCATT
>CAUABY010000173.1 GCA_958427375.1 uncultured Eubacteriales bacterium | reverse complement strand
AAAACAGGAATAAAGAGGGGCGAGCAATGGAAAAGTGGAGAAGAGACTCACGGAGAGAGGCAGTCATAACGGATTTGGATGCGTCGGCGCCAAATGATCATCTTCTGAGGAAAACAGAGCGCGGCAAGGACATCTATGCAATGCGAAAAGAGACCATAGAACGGGTATTCGCGGACGCAAAAGAGAAACGCGCCATGCGTTATACACATCCCGGAGGCTTGGCCGCAGTCACTCGATGGGTCAGGCTCAAATATGCTGCAATGAACCTAAAAAGATGGCTGTTTGGAGTTGGAACAGCTCCTTTTTTGAGCCCATTGCTGCCTTTTTACCCATTTATGCGAGAATACCCCGGTTTTAGCCTAACTAATACCGGAATTCTTTGACAAGCTGCAGCGTCCCCGCCCGAACCGGGCGGGGACGCTGAGACTGTCAAAAAACCATGCCGCAATACAAAGAAAACAGAGCAGCAGGGGAGCTTGAGGGGGCAAGGCCCGCCTCAAATACAATAAACCGCCGCAGAAAAGCCTTGAAAATCAAGGCTTTTCGGGCGAAGCTGCATTTTGATACTATCAAAATGCTCGGCGGCTGAAGCGGTCAAAAAAGTCAAAAAAGACTTTTTTGACAAGCTGAGCGTCCCCGCCCGAACCGGGCGGGGACGCTGTACTGATTTGAACTGAATTTCCGTGTTGACAGCCATGCCGTCAAAGTACACAAAAAAACTGTCGGATAATTTTACTTGTAATTTTCGACAAAAGCTGTTAAAATATATTAAATGGATAA
Source organism: uncultured Eubacteriales bacterium (assembly GCA_958427375.1). GTDB lineage: Bacteria > Bacillota > Clostridia > Oscillospirales > Oscillospiraceae > Limivicinus. Next base: position 3,957 of record CAUABY010000173.1, on the reverse strand, counting down.
ATTTATGTTTGCCTCTTGTGTAGAAAAATCTTAAAAAATGTCATATGAGGTGGTTGAGCTTTGAAAACAAAATACAGGCCGCTTTGTGAAACTCCACGGAGCAGAATATTTTGCGGCCCGGATAAATACCTCACGCTTCAGGAACACACAATAAGCGAAGAGCTGTTCCCCATTATGGAGTATGACAGCTTTTTTGTCCTGGTTCGCGAAGGGCACGGCAGCTTTACCATCAACGGCGAAGTTTTTGACGTTGAGCCGGGCTGCATCTCATGGATACAGTGCTCTCAGGTTTTAACCATCTGCCCCGCCTTTGGGGAGTACCTCAAAATATGGGTGCTGCCGTTTGAGTATCAGCTTTTGAGCTACTACATATTCCGCGGCATTACCGCCACGAGCGAAATTGAAATCGTCACGAGCCGCCCGGTGCTCGGCCCGGAGGGTAACGATATAAAGCAGATTATTCATCTCATCAAGCAGTACAAGCAGCTCACCGCAAAGGACAGCTGCGGCTATGCCGTCATCAGAAGCGCGTTTCTGCGCAAAATCGAGATTCTGTACAACCGCGCGGCACAGCGCCGCCGCTCAAGCTACAAATTTGCCGACCTGCCGCTGAGCCGGCAGGCAAGCCTCTACATCGCCGCTCACAGCACTGCAAACCTGACCGCCGCAAATGTCGCCAAGGCGATAGACGAAAACGTCAGCGAGACTATGTTAAACCACGCCCTGCTCGTATCCACGGGGCTGAATTTCAACCAGTTTTTAAATAGAATGCGCATAGAGCTGGCGATGACCTATTTCCTCTATGACAGCCTGCCTTTCGACTACATCTCGTCCATCTCAGGCTTCAACAAGGAAATCCCCTTTTTCCGCCGCTTCAAGGCCTTTACCGGCATGACGCCGCAGAGCTTTCTCAACGAAATGCTCTTCGACGGCGCAAACGGCGGGCTCTATCACGGCATGGTGATGAGCGAGACGCTTATCTCCGCCATCAGCTATCTATATGAGAATATGTCTGAACCTATCGACGCGGAGACGCTGGCAAAGGATTTATACACCTCTGAAAACATTCTGCGTGTGCAGTTCAAAAAGCGGCTCGACTCAAGCTACAAGCAGGTGCTGTCGCTGTTCCGCGTGCGTTACGCGGAGGCGCTTTTGACGACGACCGACCTGCCGACCGTCGACATCGCTATTGAGGCGGGCTTCGGCTCCGACCGCACGATGGGGCGTGTGTTCTACTCTATCAACAACATCTCCCCCGGTCAGTTCAGAAAAAAGAGGAATAAGATGAGGAGTAAAAATGGCTAAAGATAATAACGGAAAGTCCGGTGGGGCGGGCAGTTCGGACAACCGCCCGGTATTCTCCGGCTCTCACGACTACTTTGTCAATAACGTTCTGCCAGACGATGTGCGCACCTGCGTAAGGCAGATTAAATCCCCGTCGCTCTATGCCAACAACCGCGATGAGACCTTTATCCTCGTGCGCTCCGGCAAGGGCAAGCTGGTTGTGAACGGGCTTGAGTACGAGCTAAAGCCCAACACACTTATCAACCTCGGCCCATTTCACCGCTACCGCTATCTCCCGGCGAAAAACTCCGTGCTGGAAGTGGTCGAGACGCGGACAAACAGCGGCACCTATGTATACATGATCGCGAATCCTTATGTGAAAAACAAGCAGTTTTGCGTTCCGTCCGAGCCGCCGGTGGTCTATCTGACCGGGCTTTTGGCGGATATAGCAAACGAGTCCATGGACGGGCTTCTGGCCGAGATGGAGAGCAAGTCCAGCGACAAGGTGATGCTGTGCTTTTGCTACATGATGGATTTGCTCGGCATCATAACCGAAAAGATGCCAAAGGACTACTTTCTGATGCCAAAGGTTGAGGGCGACCCGTCAAAATCCAAGGGCATGGCCTGATGCGGTTTTGATTGCGGCTTTCAATTGTCCACAGCGTATTTCCCCGCGCAATATCGCAATATACTGATTATTTGTATATTATGTGGAAAGACCCTCTGTTTCGGTTTTCCGGAACAGAGGGTCTATGCGCTGCTTATCAAAAATGTTATTTCAGAAGCCGCGCAAAGCCGATGATGAAAAGGTGGAGCGGATAGTAGATATAAAAGAACCATTTCATAAACTTGTTGACAGCGTAGTTTTTGCCCCGCTCCCCGTTATAGAGGCTTATAACCGGGATTGAGAGGATAACTCCCATCTGCAAAACGCCATAGACCTTATCAATTGCGAAGAAGTACACGACGGCATAGATTGTGACATAAAAAAGCATCCACAGCATCTGCGTTTTGAATTTGCCGCGGTTTGTTCCGATTGCCATTATGCTGAGAGCGGCGACACAGCTCCAATCGCTTGGGAAACTAATGATACAGGCAAAAATAATCAACAGTACGCGGGCAATCTCGCTTTTTATCCTGCTGCTGTCGGCAATTCTGAGCATGACAAGCCCCCACGCGAGAGACCACATCACGCTCGTCTGGTTGAGGACATTGCCAGATGAAAAGGGTATGAATGATTTCCAGCCGCCAAAGTCCATGGATGCGAAGATATAGGCAAAATGCGAGATGAGCGCAAAGGCAAATAGCCGCGCGGTATATTTATTTACATTGCGCGTATAGTGATAGCCTTCCGCGATGAAATAGCACATGATGGGGCAGGTCAGCCTGCCGACAAGGTGCATGACAAGCGGCAGGGCTTCTTTCGGATAACCCGGAAACGCCGCCCACGCTATATGGTCTATCGTCATGGCGAGGATGGCGGCAAGCTTTATTGCGTTTGAATTCAATATTCCCTTTCGCATTTTATCATCCTTTAATTATTATACGGCAAATAATATGCTATCTCCTCTATATATAGCATTTACACATATAATAATATATGATTGTTGTTAAATTATCAAGTGCATGTTGAATCTAAAAGTCCTGAACACGTGCTTTTATGCGCCGGTTTATTTTACGCAAGGCAAGCCCTGCCCTCCTCGTGTTCCCCCTCTTCCCTGTTTTTTACATTGTTCTGAAAAGTTTTTTGCCGCCTGTCCGAGCGCTGACAACGCATATTTTGTCAGCGCTCGGTCTTTTGTATATATTGATGTTATTTTGTGTTAGTCGAAATGCAATTTCTGTCGGTTATATATGAATAAAAAATATAAAGCAAGCCCTTTAATATTCTTTGAATAATGTTAAAATATTAGCGTTTCATAACACGGCGATACATTTTTTCGGGGCACCGGGAATGCTCCGGCAACATGTAAAAAACTGTAATCAAGAAAGGAATCGTACTATTATGTTTGAAAACGAATTCAACGGCAAAGTAGTTCTCGTCACCGGCGGCAGCCGCGGTATCGGCTTTGCAACCGTCAAGGCATTCCTCGCAGCAGGCGCAAAGGTCTGCTTCGTGTCTCACTTTGAGGAGACCGGCGCAAAGGCCATGGAGCAGCTCATGGCTATCAACCCTGAGTACGAAGTCATCCGTGAGGTCATGGATCTCTCCAACCCCGACTTCAAGGCTATTCAGGAGCTCTACAAGACCATCGAGGAAAAGTGGGGCCGTCTTGACGTTCTCGTCAACAACGCCGGCACCGACTCCAGCACTTGGCTCACCAAGCTCAAGATTTCTGAGTGGGATGCGGTTTCCAACCTGAACATGAAGACCCCGTTCCTCATGAGCAAGTATGCTATTCCTTACCTCATCAAGACCAAGGGCTGCATTGTCAGCACCGCTTCCGTCGCCGGCGTTTACGGCACTCCCACCGGTCTGCCCTACCCCGCAACCAAGGCTGCTATCATCGCAATGACCAAGTCCATGTCTTACTCTTTCGCAGACAAGGGCGTCCGCGTCAACTGCATCGCTCCGGGCGTCTGCGCAACCGACCTCGTTGCTAACCTGCCCCAGTTCGCCAAGGACTCCATCGGCGACACCATCCCCATGAAGAAGTTCGGCGAGCCCGAAGA
>CAUABY010000172.1 GCA_958427375.1 uncultured Eubacteriales bacterium | reverse complement strand
CTATTTTATGTATGAAATCCTCTTGCAAAATTTCCACGTCATTATTCAAAACGCAGGCAAAATCAGCGTCAAGCTCATCCACAACATAGCGCACGCCGAGATTATTCCCGCGGGCAAAGCCTGAGTTTTTGGGATTCAGGATGACGGTGACTAAGGGGTCGCCCGCAAAGTCAGCGGCAAGCATCGCGCCGGTGCCGTTGGGCGAGGCATTGTCAACAATGACAATGTGCTTTTCGCCCGCAAGGGCTTTAATGCTCTCAACACACTTTTTTGTGGTGTCGATGGCGCGGTAATGAAGAATAACAAACGCAGTCATGTTTTCAGCCCATCCTTATTCTTTCTAAATATTGCCCTGACGCTGTCGGCAATCAGGTAGCTCAGGTCATAGAAGCTGTGACTGAGCTTGAAGCTCTTTTTAAAGTGCGCGGCGGCATTGGCCGGGTCCGCCGGGTGTATGCGTTTACCAAGGCGGCGGTTCATCACAGCGTCGCTCGCGGGGTATTCGGCATATAGCGCGGCGTGCTTATTATAAAGACGCAGAAGATGCGGGTAGGAATTCACCATGGTGGAAATACTGTCCATGCCGACCTCGGACTCAACCAGGGCTTCGGGCAGATAGCTCATACTGAAGCTCCCGGCCACGCGGATGGCAAAGTCCCAGTCCTGATAGCGGCGGATGCCGTCATCAAAGCGCACTGCCGCCCACACGCTTTTATACATGAGCATCGTTTGGGTACTGGCACGGTTTTCCGCGAGGAAGTTTTCAAGCGCTCTCCCCTCCTGCGGGGCGTGGACGGGGTAATAGAACCGGTTTCCGTTGGCGGCAACACGATTCATGCCGCAGTAGCACATATCGCGCCCGCTTTCGATCAGATTGCGGTACTGTTTTTCAAGCTTATCCTCGTGCCAGATATCATCACTGTCCTGAAAGGCGATAAGTTCGCCCTGTGCGCGCTCTGCGCCATAGTTTCTGGCATAGCACGCGCCGCGGTTTTCCTCATAGCGGTAAAATTTGACGCGGGGGTCTTTTATATTTTCAAAAAGCTCCGCTGTACCGTCCGTCGAGGCGTCATCCACAACTATAAGCTCAATGTTCTTATAGCTCTGCTTGAGGACGCTTTCCATACAGGCAGGCAGCTTATGTTTTCTATTGTAGCTTGGGATGACAACGGAGATGAGCGCGTTTTCCTGCATAACTGCCTCCCGCTCAGTTTATTTTCGGGCGCGGGAAGCTCTCCCGCATGAGCCGCTTTTTCTCGGCCACGGCCTCCGGCGTGATGAGATAGCGCGCCCGCACATCATCCGGGCTCGGTGCGCTCTTCTCCCTGAGGTCGTGTACATAATGCTCCACGCCGTAAGCGGAGTAATAGTCATCAAACTTATAGCCGTCACCCAGCGGGCGGTCGGAAAAAATGATGCGCATATTGGGGATATTAAAGCTGTCCGCGACGATGAGGCCGTGGAGGCTACTGGATATTATGGTTTTGCACTCCGCAATCTGGCGGATAACGTCAATCGGCTCGTCCTTGACATTGATAAGCACCGCGTTTTCGTATCCCGCGACAAACTCAGATAAGCCCTCGTCCTTCAAGTCACAGATATGCGGCACGATGCCTATATCGTAACGCTTTTCAGGCAGGCCGTCAAGGAGCTCATCTGCCAATATTCCGGCGTCCCCGGTGGGGATGTCAAGCTTTCTGCCGAGCATACGCTCAACATTTCTGCGCGTCAGCTCACCGCGCACGGCGCAAAAGCGCATATCGCGTTTAAAAAAGCGGCCGTTGGCATCGTCATAATTTATAAAGCCCGTGCCCCAGACGTCCACCGTCGGGCGGCGAAGGCCGTTTATGAGCTGGCGGAGCTTCATGGGCAGGCTGCCGTGGAGCGTATATTGGGCAAGGCAGCTGCCGATGGCGCACATGTCGCCGGTCAGAAATGAGCAGCGCTCCACTTTATATCCAAAGCAGCGTTCAATTATCAGGGGATTTAAGAGATCGCCCATATTGGCGAGCTTGGCGTAATACAATTTCAGCGTATCCTGCATGGCTGTTCTCCTATAATATCAATGAAGCGCGCGGGTATATGGCAGAGCGTACATAAACACGAAAAAGCAGCCGACAAACATGGCAAAGGCAAGGTAGACAAGCCACATGCGCCTGTCACGGCGGTTTTCCACCTCGTTATTGAGCGATTCAGGCGCGGTAAAGAGCGCTTCCCGCTCAAGCCGCTCCGCATCAGTTACCGGGCGCAGGGCAGAGCCGGCTATCGCGCCAATCAGGCTGAGTGCGATGCCGATAAAAAACGAGTCTGCCCAAACGGGCGGGACTATGCCCACGATTGAGTATATCATCTTCGAGCCCGCACAGCCGACAAAGCCGCAGAGCATGCCGAGATACGCGCCAAGCTTACTGAGCTTCTTGCTCCACACACTGCCGAAGGCGACTATGCTCCACGAGCTTGCGATGACCGTGCCGCCGAAGTACATTATGACAAATATCTGCGGCGGGTTGAGATAGGCCAGTACAAGCACCACAAGACTTGCCGCGAACATCGCCCAGCGCGAGAGCCTGAGCTTTTTCTTGTCATTGTCATACGCGCCGGGGATTATATCGTTGACAATTGAAAAGCCGATAAGGGAGAGGAAGGTGGAGGCCGACGAGATGCCCGCCGCGCTTATGCCGATGAGCATGGTAACACCTATTACCGGGGGCAAAACATTTGTCGCCGCCCAGATAAGCGCTTTGCTGCCTACCAAATCTCCATTTAAGTTGCGGATAAAGGCCGCGGTGAAGTAGAGCGCAGTGGTGACGAGCATCACGCCCATTGACGACCAGACCGAGGAGCGAAGCACCGTATGCTCGTCTTTCGCCATGAGATAGCGGCTTGTCTGCCATGGGCTTATAGCCACGACCAGCGCCCACACTACGCCGTATGTAATCGCCCAGACAAGATTGCTCATCCCGTCGGGGTAGAGATAATTCAAATTACCTGACCATGAGATTATGCTGGGCATGCTCTCACAGTTTGCAAGCTTTTCAATGCCGCCGAACCAGCCGCCCGCGGCACTGACGATAAAGGGCACGGCTATAAGCGCGGCAGCGAGGAACACGAGGAACATTATCGTATCCGTAAGCAGCACGCCCGGTGAGCCGGAATAGATAGTAAAGACAGTGAATGCGACCCACACGATGATAACGCAGGTGGAATAGTCATAGCCCGTAATCGAGCTCATAAGCGTGGAGACGCCCTGAATTGCGGACAGCAGATACGCGCTGACGGAGACAAGCATAATAAGCGCGGCAAGGCGGCGAAGCCCCTTTGACACAAAGCGGCGGCCGAAATACTCCGGCAGGGTGTTGACCTCACTGCGGCGGATATAACGGCCAAAAAAGCCCGCGCCGTATATATAGCCCGTGGCCTGGATGATGCCGACGATGACAATGCCCATGAAAAAGCCGTCGTATACCTCGCCGGTATCACCTAAGAAAGCGCCCGTGGAGAGAAATGACGCTATAAGCGAGCCGACTATCAGCGCAGTCGGCGCATTACGGCCAGAAACATAGTAGTCATTCGTGTCCTTGACCATGCGCCCGGCTATGATGCCCACAGCGAAAAACACCGCCAGAGCCGCGATTATGCCTATAAAATATACGTTCATTTCCTGCGCCCGTCCTTAGTTTTATCCGCTGTGACGGCGCGGTAAACCAGCGCGGTTATTGCAATCCATACGCCGAAAGCGACGGAGATAAGTATTTCCATGCTCTCTCCCCTGTCTATACTCTGAGAAGCACCTTCTCATAATGTTTATTATCGTAATCGGTAAAGGGTTTACCGTTTATTTCATCGAAAAGCGGCTGATAGCCATAGCCGTCGGTCACCCACGAAAAGCCGCGGTACTGCGCGGTATTGAAGCCGGGGATGGTATTGGCCTCGATTATCAGCGGGCCGTCCTTGGTCACGGCGACATCCCAGCCGATATTGGATATCTTGCCCGCAAGGGGTATAGCGCGGCGCATCATCTCAATGCACTCATCCCAGTACGGGATTTTAAGCCCCTTAAACTGCACGCCTGTTATGGGGTGTGCGGCATATTCGACAAGATTATTCTGGTCAACAGCGTCGGATATAACCTCGCCGGTGCGAATATCTATCATAGCGGTGAGAGCGTCCTGACAGCCGTTTGATATTTCCCTGGAAATGGCGGTGGTGAGCACCGGTGCGAAAACACAGGAGCCGGCGGGCGCGCACACCGAGTAAAAGCGGATTATGCTGACAGCGCCCGGATTTAAGCGGGCTATGTCATTATGCTGGATAATGTACTCCTCAACAATACCGTCGGTATTATGGCGGATATAGTCAAGCGTCTCGGCGCGCTCAGACCGTGTGGAAGCGGCAAGCACGCAGACGCCCTTGCCCTGCCCCTTACAGTTGGGCTTATACACTACTCTGCCGGATTTTTCAGCCAGAAGCGACAGCTTAGCTTCGTCAACCTCGCGCGCGAGGAAGATGCGGCGGCCGTAAAAGTCGGAGAACACCTTGGAAAATATGTACTTATTCATCAAAATGCAGATATAGCGGCGGTCCGTATAGGTTTTTCTGAACTCGGCGCGCGTCCAGAGCGTGGACACCGTGCGCTTTTGCTCCTCCGTCAGCCGCTCATAGCCTATCCACTCATACTCGCCGAGTGAGATATGGTTGAGTTTTTTTGCGGCTATGATATCTTTCTCGATAAAAGAGGC
>CAUABY010000171.1 GCA_958427375.1 uncultured Eubacteriales bacterium | reverse complement strand
TCATTCTCACCTTTTTCTCCAATACCATCATGAACCACTCCCTGCCCGAAGTTGCCACCCAGATGGTGACGGACGGCACCATCACCGCAAAGGTTCGCGGCACCGGCACGGTTGAGGCGCTTGGTGACCATAAGGTCAAGGCCAAGTCCAACCTCAATATTGCCAAGGTCATGGTCAAGGCCGGGCAGGAGGTCAACGCGGGCGACGTGCTCTTTGTCCTCGGCGCGGCTGACGATGCCGAGCTTGACGCGGCCATCAAGGAGCTTGAGGATTTACAGACCCAGTATCAGCAGAGCGCGCTGAATGTGCCGATTGTTGACCAGTTCCTGAGCGAGCGCAACGAGATAAAGAAAAAGCAGGATACGGTCACGGCAAAAAAGAGAACGCTTGACGAGATGGCGAGAGAGCTTCAAGTGGGTACGACTGACGACGGAATAAGAGCATCGCAGGAAATAATTGATTTGTATGCCCGCAGAGATACTGTTTTGGCAAAAATCACAGCCGTTGAAAATGACCGCTATATTATCCTGTCGGTAGCAGATTATGAAACTAAGATTGAAAAAGTTAAGAACGATATTACTGCCAAACAGGCAGAGCTGGATACTTTAAAGCTCAATCCTGATGCGACACCTGAGCAAATTCAGCACCTTGAAGAAATAATCTCAATGCTCCAGCAAGATGAAGCTCGGCTTAATTCTGAATTGGCAAATGTGCAAAACAAAATTGCGGGTCTGCCATACCATGATGAAGCAGCGTTAAATATTGAAAAAGCAAGACTTAAAACTGAACTTGGCGAGATTGAAACTAAGCTTAAAGGCCTTGAAGCGGGCGGTGTTGATTTAACCAAAGCAAAGGCATATATGGCGGCGTATGATGAATACCGCTATTCAATAGATGCGGTCAATGAAGCTCAGTATAGCCTTAATAAGCAGGTTGAGCAGCAAAACCGCTCTCTGGGTGCCGCCGGTGTCGGCCTGAGCGCAATATCCAAGCAGATAGAGCGCCAGCAGGAGAAAATCAAGAAGCTCAGCGGCGAGGGCGAGGAGAATACCATCACCGCCAATGTCGCCGGTACTGTCACTGAGGTCAACTATACCGCGGGCGATACTGTGGTGAAGGATGATATCCTCTGCTCAATCGAAGTGCCGGATATGGGCTATACCGTGTCTTTCTCCGTCACAAATGACCAGGCGCGCCGCCTCCATGTCGGCGATACCGCAACCATCAGCAACTTCTATTGGGGCAACCAGATAGTGGCAACTCTCGCCTCCATCCAGACAGATAAGAAGAACCCCACCACCAACAAGACCCTCACCTTCAACCTTGAGGGTGACGTTAACTCCGGCGCGGAGCTTACGGTGTCCGTCGGTCAGAAGAGCGCGCGCTATGACACCATTATCCCCAACAGCGCCATCCGCACAGACTCTAACGGCAGCTTTGTCCTCGCCGTCACGGAGAAGAGCTCACCCCTTGGCAACCGTTATATTGCCAAGCGCGTAAATATTGAGGTTCAGGCCGCGGATGATACCACCTCCGCCGTCACCGCTGACCTCAATTACGGCGATTATGTCATAACCACGGCCTCCGCGCCCGTGGCGAGCGGCGACATGGTGCGCCTCACTACCGAGTCCTGAATTTAGAAATCAACACAAACAGAAAGAGAAGTGCCGCATAAGCGGCACTTCGCAAATATAACTATGAAAAAGCTTCTGAAAAAGTTAGGCTTAAAGAGAATATTGTTTTTCTCGCTCAATATCCTGCTCGTTATCGCGGCGCTGGGCTTCTTTGCCGGTATAAATCACCTTGATAATCTGCTTGATTCCCAGCATGAGGCCGAGCGCTGGCAGGGTGAGAGCGGGGTGGACTTTGCGCAGGTGAGCGCTTTTATCCCCGTGGATGAGAGCTTTGACCTCAGCGCTGTCAATACCATCCGCACGGCTATTACCGACAAAATACATGAGGCCGCGCTCGATATTGATAATGATGATATTCTCTTTGTCGACGCGTGGAGCGCACGCGATAAGCTGAATGTCTCCAGCACCATCGGCAAGGGCGAGGTGTCCGTCACGGCGGTGGGCGGCGAGTTCTTTTCGTTCCATCCGCTCACGCTTTTAAGCGGCAACTACATCAGCTCCGGCGATCTGATGAAGGACCGCGCCCTGCTCGATGAGGAGACGGCGTGGCTCCTCTTCGGCGGCACTGACATTCAGGGCTTAAGCTTCAAGATAAACGGCCAGCCCTTTGTGGTTGCCGGCGTTATCGAGCGCGAGCAGGACTTTGCCACCGAAAAAGCCTATACTGACGGCATGGGCATCTTCATCTCGTATGACGCATATATGACGATCAACGAGAACGCGAGCATTGAGTGCTATGAGCTCGTCATGCCAAACCCAGTGAAGGGCTTTGCTCTGAGCTTTATGAATGAGAAATTCCCCATAAAGACGGCGGAGATAATCAGCAATACAGGGCGCTTCAGCCTCTCAAATCTGTGGCAGACCCTGCGTAAGTTTGATGAGCGCTCCATGCAGACGCGCGGTGTCCTCTATCCATATTGGGAGAATGCGGCGCGCTGTGTTGAGGACCGCGCGGCCATGCTGCTCGCCGCGGCGATTGCTGCGCTTGTGCTCCCCGTGCTGACGGCGCTTGTGCTCATCGTGCGCTATGCCATTGTCGGCAAGAATAAGCTTGAGGACGATGTGCTGCCCGAACTCAGGGACAAGGCGGGGGAAGCCATCCGCGTCCGCCAGCGCGCCAACTGGGAAAAGCGCGAGGCCAAGCGCAAAGGCAGCCACGAAGCCTGAACAGATATAGCAAAAGTCCCGCCGAAAGGCGGGACTTTTTTGCGATTTATAATGATGAGGGAGCTGTCAGCAAAGCTGACTGAGGGATTATTTTGCGATAAAAACATGCAATTGTATTAATATTTCGCATAATTCAGAACTTTTCACTGTCAACCCCTCCGTCAAAAATCTATGATTTTTGCCACCTCCCCTTACACAGGGGAGGCATTGATTTAACTCAAAGCCCCCTCACGCGTCCTTCAGCGTCACTTCAATCCTGACCGGGTTGTGGTCGGAATTTTCAAAGCCGAGGTCGACGCACTCAACGCTGTTGAGCTGGATGTTGGGCGAGAGAATGAAGCCGTCTATTACATAGTGCTGGGTGTGCTCGGTGTCAGCGGGGTCATAGGGCTGGTTAAGAAGGCGGCAGGACGGGGTGCCAAGGTCATAGGCAAGCTCCCAGCCATCGGGCAAAAGCTCATCACTGAGTGTGCCGGGCACCCACAAATCGGGATTTTTCACCGGGAAGGCCTCATTGCCGCCGGGGAAGGTCTGGTTAAAGTCACCGCCCGCAATGACATAGTTGCCCTCTGCGTACTCATTCTCAATAAACTTGCGCAGCTGCTTGGTCTGCGCAAGCTTGCCCTCACCGTCGTCATAAGCCTCAAGATGCAGGTTCACCAGCACGAGCTGGCTGTCTGTGCCCTCAATTGGCAGGTATGATACCAGCAGGCAGCGCTTGAGGTTTGCCGCGCTCACCGGCCACGAGAACGGGCAGGGGAGGGCAACACGCTCAGCGCGCTCAATTTCAAGGCCGGTGGTGGTGAATACGCCGCTGTTCACCCGGCCGATGGGCGGCACTGGGATAGGCACAAATACACAGGAGTAGTTCATCGCGTAGGTGCTCTGCCCCATGGTCAGCTCCTGCCGCTCGTCAATGCTGTAGGTGCGCGAGGAGTTGCGGTCAACCTCTTGCAGCATGACGATATCGGGCGCACTCTCGCTGAGATAGTCCCCAATGCCGCCAAGATAGGCGCGCACCGTGGACTCATCGGCGGATTTCGTGTTCTTGCCGCCGTCCATGAAGAAATCCGAGCCCGCGCCAAGCCCGCCATAGCCGATGTTCCAGCTCGTCACGCTCAAATCCTGTCCGGGCTTGAGCGCCGTTGTCTCAATCTCGCTCTTGATTTCAACCGGCTCCACCGCATCGGGAGTATACTCGCTGGAAATAATCCACACAAACATGAAAATGACAATGGTGAGCACGGCAAGGAGAATGCCGAGCAGGGTCTTTCCTAAAGTTTTCATATTGTCTCTCCTTTGGCTGTTGTATTTAATAGCATAATTTTAACACCAATTCTTCGTATTGCCAAGGGGCAAAGTCTGTATTATAATATAAAAGATTATAATTGCGCCAAAGCCGCTCTGAGCTTCGGCGCGCCACCTAAAAAATATAACGGAGACAATGAAATGAGTTTAGAAATCATACGCGAACAGGACAGAGAGGTTTATGAAGCCATGCGGCGCGAGCTTGGCCGCCAGCGCGACCATATTGAGCTTATCGCCTCTGAAAACTTTGTCAGCCCCGCGGTCATGCAGGCCATGGGCAGCCACCTCACCAATAAGTATGCCGAGGGCTATCCCGGCGCGCGCTATTACGGCGGCTGTGAGTATGTGGATGAGGTTGAGAATCTCGCAATTGAGCGCGCAAAGCGCCTTTTCGGCGCGGAGCATGCCAATGTCCAGCCGCACTCCGGCTCTCAGGCGAATATCGCGGTGTACCTCGCGCTTTTAAAGCCGGGTGACACCATCCTCGGCATGGACCTCTCCTGCGGCGGCCACCTCACGCACGGCTCCAAGGCCTCTATCTCCGGCAAGTACTTCAACGCCTGCTTCTATGGCGTGGATAAAGAGACCGAGCGCATTGACTATGATGATGTTCTGCGACGCGCCGAGGAGTGCAGGCCC